>CACYDN010000228.1 GCA_902773185.1 uncultured Lachnospiraceae bacterium
GTGTAAAAGGCCGGGATATCGGTTCTTCTGCTGGCACTGATTATCATGCGGCCGCCTCCGTTTCGTTTCCGCAGGGTTCCAGCTTAATAATCTGGAACAGGGATGCACTTGTACTGGTGAGGCATCTATGCTCACCGTTATTCTTCAGGATGATGTTCAGCCTGGACCGAACCTCCCTTACCCTGGGAGGAGTCAAAAAGTCGGGGTTCAGACATTCGACGCTATCGAAATAGTTACGGGCGTTTCTGGAAAATTCGTAACAATTCAGGTCTTCCTGCTGACTGATATCTACGAGACTTCTTCCCGCTCTTCCCCGCCACAGCTCCGGGAGGTTATCGGTGATTCTGAATCTGCCATCGTAGTTGATTGCGTTCGCGATATCACTGGCGATATGTTTCATTCTCGGATTATTTTTGTAATCTTTCGGTGCGTGAGAAATCACGATGTAGTGGGGACGGTCAGCTTTAAAGAGGTCCGCCCGTTCCCGGATTGATGAAACAAGCAGGCTCAGGGTGTTTTCGGGAAGCTCATTCAGAATCTTTGGGAATACTATAGCATTAAAATTCGGATAGTGGGTATCGTTTTGAATAAAATCGATAATATCTTTTTGATAGCGGCCATGAAAGCTTGCCTGGTCATAGGGGCCATAGTCCAGAGAATAGCTAAATTCCTGCTGCAGCCGGGTTTGGCCGTTTCTGCCATTTTCGGTAAACCGGATGGACCAGTTACTTCTGTCCGTTCCGAGATAGATGAGATGAAGCAGGTCCGGTATGCTGAGATTCGTCTGCATGTCCATTTTATATCGTGCATAGGCCATTGACCAGGCATCGACACAGGACCCGCATCCGAGAGACACTGTTCCGAAGGAGTTGAATCCGTAATCTCTGAACAGGATATCGTAAATGACCGAGTATTCGAATGCATAGGGATAAATATACCTCAGAAAATAGACTGCGTTGGCAAGTTCGTCGTCATACCGGAAGTCTGTTTGTTCCGGGTCATCGTAGCCCCTGATTGCGTTTTCCAGCGCTTCGTCCGCAACCGGACCGTTTTCCGTTTCTGTGATGTGGGCTGCAACCAGTTCTGCACAATGGTTCATGATAGTATGTATATATTCTGTCATTATATATTCCTCTCTTTCTTTCAAAGTAGTATTAAACAATGAGTATCACACCGCCCGTCCCGTTGGGCCTTGGTCCGCTCATGTCATCGCGCGACTTCCCCGGCCCGCCCGGGTAGGTGATGTATGTAGTTTTCAAGGTTCTGTTTGTTTCTTGAATACAGTATACGCATCGCCTATATTTTTCCCTGTAAAAACTACCGGCATTTTGCTCCGGAGAATGGCCGGTAACGGCCGGTGTCCATCTCCGGAGAACGGCCGGTTACTGCCGGACAATATCATGAATGAAATGGAGACGCTCTAAGGCGTCTCCAGGTCTGAGATGTCGGCACGCTCCACATGGATTACGCCGCCCCGGCGGCCCCTCTCAAAAAGAAGGCAGTCGGAAAGCTCCAGATTGAGGATGGTAGCGGACCTTACATCTGCCTTTGTGGCAATGTAGTTCGCGGTCTCCACATCCACGCCTCCCAGGTACAGGAGGTGATCGCAGTTGTTGATAATCGTCATGGACTGCGCATGTCCGTAGAGACCCTCGAGCTGCGAAATGCTCTGCAGGATAATGCTGACACTGATTTCCCGGCTCCGGATCACGGAGATGATCTTATCAAAGTCCGGGATGATGGTCCCGGCGGCAAAGTCATCAAAGATGATCCGGATGGGGACCTGAAGCCGGTTATCAGGCATCTGATCGGCGGTCTGGATCAGCTGCTGGAGTGCCTGGCTGTAAAAGAGATTGATCAGCGAATCGCGGGAGCGGTCACAGTCGGATGCGTTGATGAAGAGAACGGTTCGTTTCATTCCCATATCCCGGAAACGGAAATTGGAGCGGCCGCAGAAGACGTGCTTAAACTGCAGGCCGTCAAAGCAGGAGAGACTCTGCGCAACAAACTGACGGACACAGGATGCGGTTTTTTCAGCATTCCAGAGCTTGCTGTACATCTCAAAGCGGGATACTGCAAAGCTGCCATTGTCGAGGGCCTTTAGCTCATGGAAGATGGTCTCGTACGTATTTGCGTCCCATGCCTTGAAGAGTTCAAGGACGGAACCGAAGTGATGTTCCTCGGCGGGCGTCGCCTCCAAAACATAGGCGATCAGGCTCTCCAGAACCGTTCTGGCGCTGTCCGTCCAGAAGGGGTCATCGTTATGACTGTTTGTTGGACACAGGATGGAAGCGAGAGAGCGGATATCCGACTCGTAGTACCGGCGCGTCGCTTTATCATAGCGGATAAAGTCCATGGGGTTATAGCTAAGGGTATCTCTGGCACCGATCAGGTCAAGCCGCAGTACCTTGTAGCCTCTGGCCTTCATGGGTTCGCTGTACTTTTTATAGAGGACATCCTTGGTGTCCGAAACGATGATGGATTCGGTTGAGGTGGCCAGAAGCGGCATCACGTATCCGCGGGTCTTTCCGGCACCGCTCGGCCCGATCACCATGTCGTGGTTATTGAGCCCCGTTGTCCGGGAGTCGTTTGACACAAGAGTGTTTTTTCCAAGAAGACGGGTGTCGCGGGTTTCTTTGGTGGTTTTGGTTTGTGTTTTTTCGTTCATAGAGTTCTCCTTTTTTGTGTTTTGTGGTTTCTGTCTGTTGGGAAGCTGCTCCCGGTTCACAGACCGGAAGCTGCTCCCTTCTTTTCGTCAGGCCGGAAGCTGCTCCCAGATTCCGGTCGCAAGGCCGGCCTTTATGGCATTTGGTGCATCGTACCAGGTATCCCTGGCAGTCTTCTTATAGATGGACTGGATGGTGCTGCCGGTCCGCTCCGCAATGATGCCGCAGAGCCGTTCTCTGACATGCATCAGAGACTCCAGGCGTTCCTTCACATCCTGCGTGGTGGTAAAGCCTTCCTCGAAGTAGGTGGAAGGATCGTGGATCATCAGCATTGCATCCGGAAGCATGAGTCTCGTACTTCCGCTGAGGAAGAGGATGGCGCCCATGCTGGCCGCCGTTCCTGTGCAGATGGTCCGGACCGGCGAGCGGAGCATCCGGATCACGTTGTAGAGGCAGAGCCCCGCATTTACGCTGCCGCCCGGGCTGGAGATGAAAAAGGTGATCTCTTTTCCCGGGGAAGTCTGATCCAGATAGAGGAATCTCCGGATCAGTTCGTTGGTGTTTTCCGGGTTCACATCTTCCGTCAGAAAGAGCGTACGGCTGTTAAAAAAGTGGTCCTCCACTGTATATTGGAGGTTGCCGGTATTGGTTTCGCGAATGATTGCTACTGGTTTCATTTTGTTTTCCTTTCTGCCCTTTGGGCGTTAAAATTTAGCGGCTCTCTGAAACATATCGACTGTCAGGAAGTTGACGATCCACCATTCCTTGTTGACGAATGGTCCGCTTTTTCTGTAGATATGGGAGATGATATCGTACGCGGTGACCGTATACCAATCCATGTTGCCTTCGGTTTCCAGGTAATTTTGAATGACTTTGCGTGTGATGTCGATCATCCGGTCGTGCATCACTTCGTCCATGGAGTCCATCAGATCCCGGAGAGGGATGTTGTAGATGTAATAGTAGTTTTTCATGCTCTCTTTGACCCGGCTTTTTACAAGACAGGAGGAGAGACTCTTTTTCTTTACTGTGCTTTTTTCCATTTTTCATAGTCCTTTCTGCATCATTTTTGCCCGGTGGATATTGCTTAGGATCTTCATGTAGGCCGTGTAGCCTTCCCGCCACTCTCCGTGGCCGTTCAGGTACCGGTTCATGTCCGTTACGTAGGTGTCTTCGTAGAACAGGGAGTCCGGCTTATTAAAAAGACGGCCCACCGGCATATTCGCAATCTGCTTCATCATGTTGACAAGTGCACGGGGAGAAATCCGTTCCTCCCTTGCGTTTTCGAGGATGGTTTTTATGGGGCGCGGCGTGACAGCCCCGGATTCTTCGGTGTTTTGCATGGTATTTTCTCCTTTCGATTTGTCGTTGGACCCAGTATAGGCCGCATCAGAAAAAGTGCCGGTAAAATCTACAGGGAAAGATTGACGGGGAAAAGTGCTCTGTTATATAATGAAGTAGGTGGCATTAAGTCAAAACATGTATTTCAGAAATGAGAACGTGTCCTTTTGATACCATATGGAGCGTTTCTCACGAAAATCACGCATGCTTTATAACATACAAAAACCGCTGTACCAAAAGGAGAGGAAATATGGATGACAAAAAGATGAGCCCGGCGGAGAAAAGGTACCGCGAACGGTTCCGGATGATAGAAATGAATCAGGAGATCCGGCTTCTTTCCGGCGCTGTGTTCGGAAGAAATCAGGATATCCGTCCAATGATCCTGACGGAGAAGGGGAAGCTGTCGAAGCCGAAGCTGAAGAAGCTGATAGCACAGCTGATGAGCCTCGCGGAGGAAAGCCGGATCAATCTGCGGGTCGGCGGCTTTACGGAAGAGGAGAAGGCGCTTTTGGAAGCGATGATCCTGATGGCCA
>CACYDN010000229.1 GCA_902773185.1 uncultured Lachnospiraceae bacterium
CATCCGGTGCCGTGCCCCGAAAATACGGCGTACCACATGCGGTGCCACAAGATCGATAAAACCGATGGTGCCGGTAAAGGCCGCGGAAACACCCGTGGCAAGCGTAGCCAGGATGATCAGCAGAAGTTTTTTCCGCCGTACATCCACGCCCATGGAAAGCGCCTGCTCATCTCCGAAGGTCATGATATCCATCTCTCGGGAAAAAAGCCAGATGATAAAAACGGTCGGAAGGATGACCGGGGCAAGGATGGAAACATGCTCCCAGTTCCGGGAGGAAAACGAGCCCATCATCCAGAAATAAATCTGCTGGGAGTGGTTCGGAAAGAGAGACGACAGCAGCGTCAGCATCGCACTCACAAAAAGCGAGATGACCATTCCGATCAGAATGATGGTGGCAGAAGAAAGACGCCTGTCAATCCGGCTCGAAAGAAGCAGAACGAAAAAGACAGTCAGCAGGGCAAAGGTGAAGCCGGCAGCGGGGAGAAGAAGACTCCGCCAGAAGAATACACGGATGCCGGAGATGATCACAATAGCCGCGCCGAGCGCAGAACCGGAGGATACGCCCATGGTGTAGGAGGATGCGAGAGGATTCTGCAGAAGCGACTGCATCACAGCACCGGAAACGGAGAGCGCGCCGCCCACGAGAAAGGCTGTGATAGTCCGGGGCACGCGTATCTTCCAGAAGATGGAAACCGTGATCGGTGAAATCCTGTCCGGAAGCGAGGTGCCGAACAGCTTGTGGAGCGTAATAGAAATAGAATCAGGGAGCGCGACATGCACGCTCCCCAAATTGATCGAGAGTAATAAAACAAATATGCAGATGATAAAAGAGAAAATAATCTTTTTCATATAACCTTTACTCTGCGTTAAACTGCTCCGGATAAACAGCGGCAGCCATTTCCTTCATGGCATCCGCAATGTGGTTGTTGGGCTGGCTGGATGCATCCGCATCGATCACAAAGACAGCCTTGTTCTTGACAGCTGTTACGTTTTCCCAACCGGAGCTCTTCATGATCACGCCGGCAGGATCATCTACATAGTTGACATTGGTTACGATCACATCGGGATTTGAAGCAATCGCCTCCTCTTCGGAAATACCGACCCATCCTTCCTGATCACCGGTGACGTTAACCGCATTGATGCTGGTGATCATCTCGTCCAGGTATGTGCCCTTGCCGCAGGTATAAACGGTCGGATAGTCCGAGGTGGGAAGAGAGAGCATGAAGAGCACGCTCTTCTTTTCGGTTACGCCGCTGAGCTTTGCTTCGATATCGGCAATCTCAAAGAAGAAATCATCTGCCAGCTTCTGGCCGCCTTCTTCGTCGCGGATGGCTTTGCCGATGAACTTCAGGTCCTCGCCGATATCCTGGAAGGATGCGCTGGAGGGGATATCCGCTACGCAGATGCCGGCATCGCGGGCAGGCTTATAAACATCCTCGCCGCCGTAGTTGCTCATGCCTGAGGTAAAGATGATGTCCGGTTCCAGAGCAACCAGTGCCTCATTGTCCGGAGCCATCATGTCAAAATACTGCACATTTTCAGGCAGGCTGTCTGCGTAAACCTGGGAGTTGGTATCAGCGGCAATGATCTTTTCCGCTACGCCGAGATCGATCAAAACACGTGTGGTGGAGGGTGCCATGGAAATGATCTTATCCACTTTGACCGGAATTTCAATGCTGTTGCCGGACCGGTCTGTCGTCTGAATCGGTTTTTCTTTCTTCTTTTTTCCGCATCCCGTGAGGCAGGAAAGAGCCATCACCAGAACGAGAAGCAGATACAGAGCTTTCTTCGTATAAGACTTCATGATTCTGTCCTTTCTATAGTATGTTTTTTTTACGTGGGTAATTATAACTTTTACAGGATTCTCTGTCAATATTCAGTGGGGAAGGGCACCGTCGGTAGTTCGTGAGGGAGACGAAGGTCATCGGGGTTCTCACGCTTGCGGTTTCTATTTGATTCATGTAAAATGCTGTTATCTTAATTTCCTTGGGGTAGTATGGCGGACGGGATGATAAAATGGTAGAAATCAATAAAAATGAAGCAAAGCGCTATCTGGGGTACCGGGGCATTACGGAACTCGATGCTTCGGTAGACCGTATGCTGGATGATTGTATCCGGGAGGTTCGGGAAAAGGCTGAGCCGCGGGAGGTGCATATGACCTTCCCCATCCTCTGGGATGCGGATCGCATGGGATGCAGCTTTGCGGGCATTCATGTGCCTGTATATGCGGTGAATGCGGCGGAAGAGACCGGTGCGCCCGGAACGGCGGATGCAATTCCGGAAGAAACGGATGCTTTGCGGAATACGGATGGTGAAAACGGCAGCCGGCAGGAGAGCGGCCTTATCAGGAACCTTAGGGGATGCAGTGAAATCGTTCTTCTGGCGGTTACGATCGGTCCGGAGCCGGACCGGCTGGTGCGGCGGGCCGAAATAAGAAATATGCTGCAGGCCTATTGCTATCAGGCTGTGGGAGCGGCCTGTGTGGAAGCCTGGTGCGAGGAAGTGAATGAACGGATCCGCCTTGAGGCGGCAGAGAAGGAACTCTTTACCCGGCCCCGTTTTTCGCCGGGCTACGGGGATTTTCCGCTTACGGTGCAACGGGATTTTGAACGGATTCTGGAGATGCCGAAAAAAATAGGGGTATCTCTTTCCGAGAGCCTTCTGATGACGCCGACCAAATCCATTACGGCGGTGATCGGGCTTTCATCTGTTAAAACAGACTGCCACCGTGCGGGCTGTGAGGAATGCAATATGGCGCAAAGCTGCGCGTTTAGCCGCGCGTGACCATGTGGCCGGTGGCAGTGACATTTTAGCCGCATAGAATAATGAAAGAACGGTAAGGAATATGAGTGAAATAAGAAAAAATCTTCTGGAGCGACTGGGAAAGGAATGGCTGTTCTGCGACGGCGGAACCGGAACCTTTCTGCAGGCACATGGCCTACAGGGCGGCGAGCTCCCGGAGGAATGGAATGTGACACATCCGGAGGTGATCCTGGAGCTTCATGAAAGCTATCTCCGGGCAGGAGCGGACATCTTCAATACCAATACCTTTGGTTTGAACAGCCTGAAGTTCCCCGGAAGAGTGGACGAGCTGATGCAGGCCGGCGTGGAGCTGGCAAAAAAAGCAAGGGTGAATACCGGCCGGGAGGATGCCTATATCGCAATCGATATCGGCCCCACCGGGAAGCTTCTTGAACCTATGGGGGATCTTTCCTTTGACAGGGCGGTTGAACTTTTTGCGGAAGCGATGATTGCCGGGGAAAAGGCAGGCGGCGACCTCATCCTGATCGAAACCATGAGTGACAGCTACGAAGCCAAAGCTGCGGTTCTGGCGGCGAAGGAGAATACATCACTTCCGGTAATCGTGACGACCATCTACGATGAAAAGGGGAAGCTTCTTACCGGCGGCACGGTGGATTCTACGGTAGCTATGCTGGAGGGACTTGGCGTAGATGCCCTGGGCCTCAATTGCGGCCTCGGTCCGGATCTTATGATTCCCATGGTCGAGAGACTTGTAGAACGGGCATCGGTGCCAATCGTGGTAAATCCCAATGCCGGACTCCCGCGGACGGAGAACGGCCGGACTGTTTTTGATGTCGGACCGGAAGAATTTGCCTCTGTTATGGTGGAAATCGCCAAGATGGGCGTTCAGGTTCTGGGCGGATGCTGCGGGACGACCCCGGAGCATATTCGGAAGACGGCGGAACTGGTGAACCGGATTCCGTTCCGGGAAAATACGGAAAAAAGCTGGACAGTGGTTTCCTCGTATTCCCAGGCAGTGACCTGCGGCAGAAAGCCGATCCTCATTGGAGAGCGCATCAATCCGACCGGAAAGAAGCGGTTCAAGGAGGCACTCCGGGAAAATGATATGGACTATATCCTGTCTCAGGGACTCGAGCAGGAGGACGCGGGTGCGGATATTCTCGACGTGAATGTCGGCCTCCCGGAAATCGATGAACCGGCTATGATGCGCGCGGTGGTGACAAAGCTGCAGGGCGTGACGGGCCTTCCGCTTCAGCTTGATACGACGGATCCGGATGCACTGGAGCAGGGGCTCCGTTATTATAACGGCAAAGCCATGATCAATTCCGTAAACGGAAAGGAAGAGGTCATCCGGATGGTGATGCCGCTCGTGAAGAAGTACGGCGGTGTTCTGGTAGGACTTGCGCTGGATGAGGACGGTATCCCCGAAACGGCCGAGGGCAGGATCCGGGTGACTGAAAAAATCTACCGCGCAGCGGACGAATACGGCATTCCCCGGAAGGATATTGTCATCGATGGACTTTGCATGACGGTTTCATCGGATTCGTCTTCGGCTCTTGCTACGCTCGAGACCATCCGCCGGGTGCGGGATGAATATAACGGCCACAGCATTCTCGGCGTTTCCAATATTTCCTTCGGTCTGCCCCAGAGACCGCTCATTACGTCTTATTTTCTGACTATGGCGATGCAGATGGGGCTGAACTATGCAATCGTCAATCCGAATAACGAACATATGATGGCGGCGTACCGGTCCTTCCTGGCGCTGTCGGATCTGGATCCCCAGTGTATGGGATATATCGAAAGCTATGCCAATGCAGCGCCGTCTGCACCGACATCCGGTGGGGCGGGAAGCACGCCGAAGGGCGGGGCCGGCGGAGCGGGAGCTTCGGACAAAGCAGCGGCCGGAGATTCGGCCGGCGGCTCGTCTCCGCTTGGATTTGCCGTGGAACGCGGTATGGCCGGCCCTGCAGCGGAGGCAATGAAAGAAGCTATTGCCGGCGGGGCGGATCCGCTGGCAGTGATCAATGCGGAGCTGATCCCGGCGCTGGATAAGGTCGGAAAGGGATTCGAAAAGGGCTCGGTCTTTCTTCCGCAGCTTCTGATGAGTGCAGACGCGGCCAAGGCGGCCTTTGAGATCGTGAAGCAGTCCATGGCAGGAAAACCCCGCGAGCTGAAGGGAAAGGTGATCATTGCTACGGTGAAGGGAGACATTCATGATATCGGTAAGAATATTGTGAAGGTTATGCTCGAAAACTACGGCTATGATGTGATCGACCTCGGAAAGGACGTTCCGCCCGAGGTGATCGTGGACCGGGCCATTCAGGATGATGTCCCGCTGGTAGGCCTTTCCGCACTGATGACGACCACGGTGGTCAGCATGGAAGAAACAATCAAACTGCTCCGGGAAAAGAAACCGGATACGAAGGTTGTTGTGGGCGGTGCCGTGATGACGCAGGAATACGCCGACAAGATCGGAGCGGACTGCTACGCAAAAGATGCGATGGCGACCGTCCGCTACGCGGATGAAGTATTTTCCTGAGAAAAAATAGGGTGGCATTTGCCACCCTGTCTTTTTCGTGAAGTTGAAAATAATCTTTTCGCTTTTATTAGAAGTATATGGAGCGGGAGAACGAAAGACCCTGCGAAGGACCATCCCGGGTCTCGGCGCTTAACGATTCACGAGTGTGCGGTTTTTGCACACGACGTGAGAGTTTAGCGTCCGCTAGGGGTACCCGAGGGCGAGCGGGAGCGATGTCCTGAGCAGGGTTTTCGTTCTCCCGCTCTTTTAAAAATATTGATTACTTCTCCGTCGTAGCCGGCGGCGTAGTCGTAATGTTCTCGATGATAAACTGAACATCGGTATCGTCGAAGGAAATGGTCTGCTCACCGTTCTTGGTCAGAATACTGAGCTGAAGGCTTTCTTCGCCCTTTTTACCCTCGATGATGGTATACTCATAACCCATGCTGGAGCAGGTGTAACCGGTCCAGGAATAGCCGCCCTTTTCAAACGGTTCGATATCCTTGGCATCCTCATAGAAATCCTTGGCAGAAGCAAGTTCTTTGCCCGGTGCTGAGTAGTAAACCTGAATAAAGTTGCATTTCCAAGCATCCTCAGCGGTTGTACCGCCCTTGATGATCTGCAGCTGCTCCGGATCCTTTGCCTCGGGATCGTCGCTGAACATATCATGTACCTGCAGGCCTGTCCAGCCCTCCGGTACTACGGCCTTGATCTCGCCGGTGTCAACCACTGTAGTTTTAACCTCCGCCTGGGCTTCGGTTGCAGTCTCATTGCCGCCATTGCTTCCGCTGTCCTTCTTGTCATCGTCCTTGCCGCATGCCACCAGGCTCAGTCCCATGACGACTGTAAGGGCCAGTGCAGCGAATCTCTTCATTTTTCTCATATGTTCCTCCTTTTGTACATTCATCCGATGTGCCGAAAAACCTTGTTTTCTCTTTTCCCGATCATACGGATCATAAAACAGATCATAGCAATCGTATAACAGGAAGAGATAACATCGCATTTATCGTGGGATATTGTATCATGTTTCAGATAATAATATCAAGTGTTTTTCTTTTTTCGATGTGGAATAATTGCCTGAAATGCAGTATAATAGCATTTGTGAAAGTTTGGGTTTTGGTGATGGGGTATCGATTTTGTTGAGGGGCGGAGCATGAACTATCAGGTGTTTTTTATCATAGCCATGGCGGTTCTGAGCGCGGGACTTTTTCTCGCAGTGCTCAGCGCCCTTGTACGCGGCCGGAAGGTTCGCGTGATCACACCGTTTCATCTTTTCTTCGGCGGGGTATTCCTGTCTGTTCTGATTGCCCTTATGCCTGTCTATTACGATATCACCGTCCGGGAGGGAAATTCTCCGCTCCGGGTCTTTTTCTTTGCGCTGTTCAGCACGATTCAGATTTTTGCCATTGACGGAAACAGGGAGCTCGTCACCGATGGGATACCCTGTCAGGAGGGCTGGATTCCGGGTGCCTATTCTGTTTATCTTTCCGTCATCTACGTGGTTGCGCCAATCCTGACCTTTGTATTCCTGCTTTCGTTTTTCCGGAATGCTACCGCATTTTTGCGTTATGTCAACCGATATTTTCATGATGTCTATATCTTTTCGGAGCTGAGTGAGAAAACCGTAGCGCTGGGAACTGATATCCGGCGTAAAAACAAAAAGGCCATGATCGTCTTCACGGGCCTTCATGTGGATGATGACGAGGAGCAGACCAAGTTTCTGGAGGATGCGAAGGATATCCGCGCCATCTGCTTTAAGAAGGATATCTCCGCCATCAATTTCCGGCGTCACTCCAAAAAATCCGGCATCTGTTTTTTCTCCATGGATGACGACGAAAGTACGAATATCAAGCAGGCGCTTTTCATCATTTCTGCCTATAAGAATATGGAAAATATTCGTCTTTACGTGTTTGCCACCGGCGTGGAGAGTGAGCTTCTTCTGGCACATACCGATACCGGCAATATGAAGGTCCGGCGGGTGAACGGCGTCAGAAGCCTTGTGAATCAGAACCTCTACACGGAGGGAAGTGTGATCTTCGATACGGCAGGCGAGTCGGATGAAAATGGAATCCGGAACATCGGAGCCGTGATCATCGGTCTTGGCCAGCATGGAACCGAGATGCTGAAGGCTCTTTCCTGGTATTGCCAGATGGATGGCTACCGGGTGACCATCGATGCCTTCGACATGGACGCCATGGCAGAGGATCGTTTTTACGCAATGGTGCCGGAGCTGATGAGCGAACAGTATAACGGGGTATTCCTGCCGGGGGAGGCGGAGTATACCATTCATATCCATACCTGCTATGATGTTTACGGCCGTGCGTTTTCCGAGGAAATCGCGAAGCTTCGGAATGCAACCTATGTGTTTATTGCACTGGACAGTGACGAGACCAATATCCGTACGGCGGTGAACCTCCGGATGCTTTTTGAGCGGATGAAGATCCACCCTGTGATTCAGGCAGTCGTTGCGAATACAGATGAAAAGAAGGCACTGGAGGGCGTAACAAACTTCAGCGGCCAGCCCTACGATATTGAGTTTATCGGCGACAGGGAATCCTCCTACTCGGCGGATGTGGTGATCAGCTCCGAACTGGAAAAGGAGGCGCTGGCGCGGCATCTCAAGTGGGGGAAGGAAGAGGATTTCTGGCGTTACGAATACAACTATCAGTCCTCCGTGGCTTCGGCCATCCATATGAAGGCAAGAATACACTGCCATATTCCGGGCGCGGAGAAGGATGAAACGGAGCTGACAGAGGAAGAGAGACGCGGCATTGAGCGGCTGGAGCACCGCCGGTGGAACGCCTACATGCGGTCGGAGGGATATATCTTCAGCGGTTCGCATGATAAGAGCACCCGGAACGATCTGGCCAAGATGCACCATGATCTGGTGGAATATGACCGGATGGATGAAGAGGAACAAAGGAAGGACAGCCGGGTCGGAACCCGGTAGAATAAGATCTTTCGTTTTAAATTAAAATGATTACTTGCTGGCAGGAGGAAATCAGCTTGAAGAAAAAAGGTTTATGGAAAAAGGCAGTTACAGGAACCGTTCTTATGGCGCTGCTTCTTTCTGCGGGATGCGACAAGAAAGAGGATAAGGCAAAAAGTTCGGAGAGTGCGGCATCTACGGAGGCTGTAACAGAGACTGACACGGAGACAACAGCGGAATCCGGAACGGAAACGGTTACCGAGGACGCTTCCACGGAGGAGGCAGCCACAGAGGCGGCAACAACGGCGAACGGTACGCCTTACATGAAGCTGGAGGATGGAAGGAGTGTTGCACCCACCTCTGACGATGCGATTTGGGATCTTCTCCACGGAACATGGGAATTCTATCCTTACGGCTATTCGGCCGCAAAGGAGGATGCGGTCGAGATCACCTTTGACAGAGATGAGAAAAATGCGATCATGATGCGGTATTCGGATTATCACTATGTTTCCGGCAAGGTGGTAATGAAGAAAACCTATGACGGCCTGATGGGCTCGGATATGTTTACCTATACGGTGGACGATATGTCTTCCGGTTTTACCTCCAATGAAGAGGTGAAGGGGTCTTCAACGGATTTTCAGTTTATGCTTGGTTCGGGGAACGGCGTGGATTATCTGGTTCTCCGGCAGCTCGGGAACGGGGACAGTCCGCTTGTTACGGAATCCTTCCTGCATGATACGACGGCATGGGACGGTTTCTGGCTCTTTATGCGTTACACGGAGACAGAGGAGACGGATTATCAGATGGAGGATGACCGGCTGAAGGCAGCGAGCTTTGATGCCTTCGTCTGGAAAAGTAACGGGGATTCCTATGAACTGCAGCCTGTCTTTTCCGAGGCAAAAGAAGAGGAGTGGTATGACGGCACGGCGGTCGCGGTACACTGGTCCCTTGCCGATATCGTCGATCCGTACCGGATTACAACCTACTGGCTGAAGGATGGCGAATTCTTTGGGCATCCCGGCACGCTTATGCCGGGGCTTGCGAGTGTCACCGTTGATGAAAAGGGCGAGATCACAAGTCTGGTTCCGCTGGAATATCTGGGATACGGCATGTACAGGATTGGCTTCTCTGCGGCAGAAGAGGATTCGGATTACCGTTCTCCTTCTGTTTATCAGGAGCATGACAATTTCTATACCGGTAGCTGGAGTGAAATGGGACAATTTGGCGGTGACATGGAAATCCGTGTTGCATCGCCGGAGGTCGGCGGCTACAAGATCAGCATCACAAAGATGTTTGAGAGCGAACAAACGGTTTACATCTCGGCGGATGCGCATATCGAGGGCGGTGATCTTGTGATCCACAGCGGTGATGTCAAGGTGGATGACGGCGAAGCGAAGTATGGCCTTACAGGCATCATCCGGCTCTGTGACGTGGGTGCGGAGTTCGAAGTGTTTGAATCACCGGAGCCTGCTCTCATGAACGGTGCAAAATTCACCTTTGCCAAGAAGAGTGAATAGGCACGATATTTGCCGTGCTGTACTATCATTGTTTTACGTTTCTATAGGATGATTTGGTAGGTGCTGTAATACAGCGGAAAACGAGAAGGTAGAGAAAATGAAACTGAGTGATCTGACAGCTTTTAAGGATATTGTGATCCAGTGCCACGACAATCCGGATGCGGATGCACTGGCCAGCGGATACGCACTTTACTGGTATCTGCGAAAAATGGGGAGAACACCGGAGTTTATTTACCGGGGCGTGAATAAGATTCAGAAGAGTAACCTGCTCATCATGATGGAGGCTTTGGATGTGCCCGTCCGCTATCAGCCGGACTATGATCGGGTGCCGGAGCTTCTGGTCACAGTGGACTGCCAGTACGGGCAGCGGAATGTGACCGTGACAAAGGCGGAAAACGTAGCGGTGATCGATCATCATCAGCGGATGGACGAGCTTCCGGCTCTTTCCGAGGTGCGGCCGAATATCGGCAGCTGCGCCACACTCATCTGGGATATGATCCGCGAGGAGGGGCTTTCACTGGATGATGAAAAAAAGCTTTCCACAGCACTTTACTATGGCCTCTACACGGATACCAACCGGTTTTCCGAGGTGTCGCATCCGCTTGACCGGGATATGATGGACAGCCTTGTCGTGAATAAGAGCATCATCACGGAGATGAGCAATTCCAACATTTCGCTTGAGGAGCTGAAAATCACGGGCCGGGCCATTTTGGAATATGAATACTGTGATGCGAACAAATATCTGGTGATCCATGCCGAGCGCTGCGATCCGAATATCCTCGGCGTGATCAGCGACTTTTCCATGGAAACCACCGGCGTGGATGTTTGTCTTGCCTTCTACGCCTGTCCCGAGGAAATCAAGTTTTCCGTTCGGAGCTGCGTCAAGGAGGTGCACGCCAGTGAGGTGGCTGAGTATCTGGCCGAGGGTATCGGCGGAGGCGGCGGGCATCTCACAAAGGCAGGCGGAACCATTTCTCCGGAAAAGCTCCAGGAGGCAGGCTATTCGAATGATATGATGGCGGTGGATGATTATTTTAAGGCTCGGCTGGATGAATACTTCCTGAAGTACGAGATCATCTACGCAAAGAAGACGACGCTGGACACGGAAGGCATGAGGCTCTTCGATAAACAGCCGCTGGAACTGGGATATGTCCGGCTGACGGATGTATTCCCACTGAATACCATCGTGGAAATACGAACCCTGGAAGGCGATGTCAATATTCGCCTCGATCAGGACAAATATCTGATGATCGGTATTGAGGGCGAGGTTTATCCCATCACCCGGGAAAAGCTGGAAAAGAGCTATCAGGAGACCGGGAAGCCCTACAGCAGAAGGTTTGAATACGAACCCAGTATCCGCGATCTGTTCTCCCAGGAACGGAAAAATGTCATGCAGTATGCCAGGGGAATCATGACCACAGGAAACACGAGAATTTTTGCGCGGCCTCTCACAGGCTACGTGAAGCTTTTTACTGCCTGGGATGATGAGAAGTATTATTCCGGCGTGCCGGGCGACTGGATCGCCGTGCGGGAGGATGATCCCCACGATATCTATATCATTAACAGGAGACTGTTCCCACAACTCTATAAAGAGGTGCACGAGTAAGGTTGCCTGTGGCGGTAACGGATTTGAATCTGTTATAGAATGAATACTTTATGAGGATGAAACATGATAGACCATTATGATGCGTTTATTTCCTATAAACATGCCCCGGCGGATACAAAGGTTGCGGAGACTGTCCAGAAATGTCTGGAGCATTTCCGCATTCCCCGGAAAATCCGGAAGAAGACGGGGAAAAAGCGGATTGAGCGGATTTTCCGCGATAAGGATGAACTTCCCATCACCAGCAGTCTGGGGGAGACGATTTCCTATGCACTGGATCACAGTGATTATTTGATCGTCATCTGTTCCACGAGAACGAAGGAATCCGAATGGGTGCAGAGGGAAATTGAGTATTTCCTGAGGAACCACTCCAAACGGCAGATTCTGACCGTTCTTGTGGACGGAGAACCGCAAGATGTGATCCCGCCTATTCTGCAGGTGGAGGAGCGGTTTATTACCACTTCGGATGGACATGTGCAGACGATCACAACGCCGCTGGAACCGCTTTCCTGCGATTTCAGGATGTCCCGCAGAAAGGCCAAAAAGGTGGAGCTTCCCCGGCTGGCGAGCGCACTGATCGGCTGTTCCTATGATGAGCTCATGAACCGCCGCCGGCATTATGCCATGCGGAGAACCATCTTTGTTTTTGCTGCGTTCGTCCTGACGGCGACCGGTGTGACAGTGTATCTTCTGAGAAGCCGGGATAATCTCCGGCGGAACTACCGGGCAGCCCTCCGGAATCAGTCAAAATATCTGGCCAATGAATCGGGAAACCTTCTAAAGAAGGAGCAACGGCTCACGGCCCTGCAGCTGGCACTGGAAGCCCTGCCGAAGGATGATAAAGATGAACGGCCCGTAACGCCTGAGGCAATCCGTGCGCTTACAGATGCTACGAGAGCTTATGTGACCGATCATGCGGGCTGCGTCAGTGCTGCATGGAACTACAGGACGGCCGGTACGATCCAGGGAGTTCAGGTTTCTCCCAAACACACACATCTGGCAGTATACGACAGCTCTGAAATTGTTACCGTTTGGGATACCCAAACACATGAGCGGATTCTGCTCCTTACCGGTGTGTTTGAGAATGTCAGCGGAATTCAGTTTATTTCGGACGATGAGCTTCTAATCTGGGGCGCGGAAGATATCTATATGTATGATGTGTCTACGGGAAATGCGCTTTGGCGTTACGATTCGCATGGGGATCCTGTGGATTTTGGCGGAGATACTATTCAGCTTGGCAGCGATGATACATTTTATATTCTGAGTAGAGATAACATGCTTCTTCGCTGCAGTTTGAAAAACGGAAAAAAGGTGGAAGAATTTCAGCTTCCGCAGAAACTGAATGATGAGGATTATTATATCCTTAGTTTTCAAATTTCCCCGAATGAGAAAATGATAGCGCTGGATGGTTCTGAGGGATTTAATCTGACGCATACGGTAATGATTTTTCCGCTGGATAATCCGGAAAAGGCGAATTCCGCTGAAATCAAAGCGGATACGGTCAATGATCTGTTCTGGTATGATGATGCGAATCTTTTAATTGCGGCAAATGAGAATGGAATGGGGGCCAGTCTTTCCACCGGGGATTACAAAAAGCTGAACACCACGCATATTAATATTATGTGCCTGGATCCGGTTACGATGCGTCAGCAATGGAAGTACGATTTTTCTTATTCCGATGTGTCTTACTATTCCAGATTTTTGAAGCTGGCAAATAAAGGGTGGGTGGCATTTTGCTCCGGCAACATGGCAGATATTATTGATATGAAAACAGGAAAGGGTGAGTATTCTTTCAATCTAAATGATACGATCGTGGATATGGGCGATGCCAACGACGACGGCTGGCCGAATTTTGTGACCAGGGGCGGTGGTCTTGGTTTCCCGGCTTCCGAAGCAGCCAGAGATGAAATCAATCTTTATCAGTATTTTTGCGACGGCCTGAAGGGGGCCGTTGTAGCTGATGGCGTTTACGTCTATCAGAACCTCGGCCGGGAAATCATATATTACGGTCTGCATGTTGCCGATCCGGAGTGGACCGAATTGGACCATCAGACAGTGCTGCCGAATCTTGGAAATATGAACCTCCAGGACGATGTGTTGGTTTTTCTGAGACGGGAACCGGACGAGGCAGGAAACGCGAAAGATATTCTCGCTCTGTTCGATTTTAATGATCAGGACAAAGGAAAACAGATCGGTCTTTCAGAGGATTACCCGGATTTGTTTTTCGAACTGCTTGGTGCGGATGAAAAGAATATTTATCTGGTCGGTACGGATCCGGACTATGTGAGCACCGTCTTTTACGTGAATGTGTCCAGTGGAGCCATTACGAAGGGAGATCAGTTAGAAGGACAGTATACTAACATCTTTCATTTTTCCGAAGGCTGTATTTACTATGAAATCAGTGTGGTGAGCGGTCCGGATCAGCTGGCTGTTTACGATGTCTATGAAAGAGAATTAAAAAAATATGACCTTCCCGACGGAATGACAGGTTTTATGAATCTTAGCGCGTTTGCCGATAGGAATTTTGTCATTTTTTCCGGTACGGAATGTGCTTATTTAAATATGGAGACAGGCGTGGCTTCTAAACTCAACGTGGATTCTTTCAAGGACTGGCACGGCCTCACTTCGGTGGATATGAATGCGAAGGGAGAGGAGTATGTGGTATCCGACGGAAAGCAGGTGGGCGTTTACAAAAAAGACGGTACGCTGAAATATATGATTGCTGACCAGAGCATTGTTGTAAAAGGGGTTTATTATCTGCAAAAGGACAAGGGGGAAGAGGAAATTCTTGTCCTTTATGAAGGAAATAAGTTATATCGCTATGACCCGAAGGATGGTTCACTTCTGGGTGTGGCGGATATTTCCGGGTATGTGAATTCCGGTGGGACAATCTCCTTCAGGCAGGATAAGAAAAATAATTGTCTGTATATCCAGTGTGATTACCTGCTCAGTATAGTGGATACGAAGAACTGGGTGGAAATGGCCGCCGTCCAGCAGTGCTTCGGTTACGATATGCCGCGGGACAGAATCATTACCTATTCCAGCCTTGGCGATGAAGAATACAGGATCGGCTATTTTAAACACTACACGTTGGAAGAACTGATCCAGAAGGGCAAGGATATCCTCGGCGGCCTGGAACTCACCGAGGAGCAGAAATCCTATTACGGAATCGGGGACGAGCCGTAAGGGGATAATAAAAAATGAATTGAAGTGAAACGTGGAAGGCCGCAGTCATGAAGTAAGTGACTTCGGCCTTGCTTAACTCGTTTTTGAGCGCGTGGTAGATACCGGTCTATAGCCGGGCGTGGAGTTCCACGACAACACCAAGAATGTGAAAATCCGGGTCATATCTGCTTCCTGCTTCCCAATCTGTGAGAAGGAGGCTTTTGTCCCGGATATATCCGGGAATGGAACAATCGATTTCCAGTGTTTCACAGTACAAGATCAACCGCTCTATATTATGTGTATATAATTGGGAGTGGTTGATTTCTGCTCCGCTGGAGTATATCTGAAATTTAATCAGCTTCTCTGCAGCCTGTTGCAAATGGTACGCAGCAACATTTTTCATGGATTTAACTGCGTGTTCATCGTAATAATCAATTGCCTGCTTAGCGGCTATGATATCTGCTCGGATTAAACCTTTTGTTAGTGTCATCCCTGGCTTCTCCTGTATATTTCTGCTCCATTGTTGATGTCGGCGAGGATATTATCTTTGTGGGTTTGCTTATCACAAAAGTATAGGATGTCATAATCCTGGTTGAGGTCAAAAAGGAATAGCCTATCTTGAAACTGCTTAAACTCCTTGGTCCCCAGGTAGGCGGCCTTTGTCATGCTTCCGAAAACAGCGATATCGATGTCGGATTTGTCCGTGCATCGTTCTTCCAGAGAGGAGCCAAAAAGCATGATTCGATTGATGTTTTTGCAATTAGTAGCCTGTTTTACAATGTTTTCGATATGATGTAATTTTATGTCGGCTACACGTTTTCCATTGTTAAATGGTACTAATTTACACATTTGGACTCACCTCCCATATGCTCTCATATTTCCTGAAAAAGGGCTTAATCGACTTCCTTATCACGGATGTAAGTCGGACGATATCATCAGATGTAAGCTCACCGGATTGCTGTGCCACCTGAATTACGGATAGTATATCATCCTTGTATAGTTTCAGCAACCGGTTAAAATTGTCCGGAGACTGACTTTTTCGATATCATGGCGAAGACAGAGAAGAATGAAAGGATGCGGGATGGTTGTGAGGCGTTGCTTTTAATTTCATTGAATCTCGAGCAAGATATTTTTTGCTATTGGTTCATCAAAATGATATAATAACACCAAAAATAATATATATGAATATGTATATCTGTGTATAATTATGGTATATATGCGGATTTTTGCCTTCTGGTGCTGCAAGGCTTAAAACAGAAGACAAAGCAACAATTAAAATGCGAAGGAAAAAGAAAAACGAAAGGGGAGTTACAAATGAGGAAAAAAAGAGCGGCGGCCCTCGTTCTGGCTGCGATGATGGTCCTCAGCGGCGGATGTGGCAAGAAAAAGGAATCTGCGACGGATGCACAGACTGAGGCAATTACGGAAGCTGTAACAGAGGCAGCTACGGACACGGCAGAGGATACGGAAGCAGTGACGGAGGCAGCAACCGAAGCAACAACGGAGGCGGCGAAGGATGATGGAGAATATCATCTGGTTTGGGCAGATGAGTTCGACGGCGACAAGCTGAATCCGGATGACTGGAACTATGAGACACATGAGGCCGGCTGGGTAAATCATGAGCTGCAGGAATATGTCGCGAGTGAGGATTATGCTTACGTTAAGGACGGCGAGCTTGTAATCCAGCCCGTAAAGGAAGTAGCAGACGACGGCACGGTGAAATATTACTCCGGCCGTGTCAATACACAGAACAAGCATGATTATAAGTACGGTAAGTTTGAGGCAAGGATCAAGGTTCCGGAGGGCAAGGGCTTCCTGCCTGCATTCTGGATGATGCCGCAGGATGAAAACTACTATGGCCAGTGGCCCAAGTGCGGTGAGATCGACATCATGGAGGTGCTTGGCAACTCCACCAATATGCAGTACGGAACGCTTCACTTTGGCGAGCCGCACACACAGAGACAGGGTACCTACAACCTGAAGGACGGTGATTTCTCCAAGGAATATCATGTATTTGCGGTTGAGTGGGAACCCGGCGAGATCCGTTGGTATGTGGACGGTGAGCAGTTCTATCAGACAAGCGACTGGTTTACAGCTCTTTCCGGTGCAGAGAAGCCGTATCCGGCTCCCTTTAACCAGCCCTTCCATGTGATCCTGAACGTGGCAGTCGGCGGCGACTGGCCGGGCGACCCGGATGACAGCACCATCTTCGATGAGCGTGCAGCCATGTATGTGGATTATGTCCGGATTTATCAGAAGGACAGCTATGATGAGAACGTAACCAAGCCGGAAAAGGTATTCAATGACCGTGAACCGGATGAGACAGGAAACTATGTGAATAACAGCGACTTCAGCGAAGCAGAAGATCTGGATGATGAGAAGGATTGGAACTTCCTCCTGTTCAACGATGGCAAGGGTTCTGCAGAAATCAAGGATAAGTCCATCGTAATTACCTCTACCAATGAAGGAACGGAGGAATACAGTGTTCAGCTCGTACAGCGCGATATGCCGCTGCACCAGGGAGAAACCTATAAGCTTTCCTTCGATGCGAAGGCCGATGAAGCCAGAACCATGATCACAGCCGTAACGGCACCTGAGGTTGACTGGATCCGGTACTTCCCGGATACCAAGCTGGATCTTACCACCGATTGGCAGAGCTACAGCTACACCTTCGAAATGAAGGAAAAGGATGACGATAAGGGCCGCGTGGAATTCAACATGGGTAAGCAGGGCTCGACAGCAACCATCTATATCACAAATGTAAGACTGGAGAAAGTCTCCGAGTAAAGAATGCAAACGAAAAACCTCACCGAATCATTTGAATCGGTGAGGTTTTTTTACCAGCTTCCGCTGCCATGGGTATCCCGGTACTGCTTCGGGGTTACGCCGCAGATGGCCTTGAAGGTCTGAATAAAATGGCTCTGCGAGGAAAAGGACAGACGGCAGGCGATGGATAGAAGACTGTCGTCCGAGTTTTTCAGCATATCCTGGGATAGCTCAATCTTTTTCTCACGGATGTAATCGCTGATGGGAAGACCGAGCTCCTGCGTGAACCGTCGGGAGAGAAAGCTGGTGGATACTCCGGTATAGGCTGAAAGATCCTTTACCGTGATCCGGTCATAAATATGTGCATAGATATAGTCCACACTCTTTTTGATGGGGCGGCTGAGCCCCTTATCCCGGTGGATGAGGCGCATCTTACCTGTGAAGTCCAGAACCATACTGTTGTGGATTTCTTCCACATCGGCGGCGGTTGCAGCACCGTCGAGTTTGCGAATGTAGCTGTCGCTGAGCCGATAAGCACGCTCCGGCTCAAGCCCTTTCTCAATGCACTTCCGCGTAACAAGGGCGGCAGTGATCACCAGATGATATTTCAGATTCAGGACAGGGTCGGAAGAAAGCTGTCCTACGCCGGTATCATCCAAAAAACGCCTCGATTCAATGTTTTCGCGCACGGCATCCATATCACCGCCGGAAACGGCGGAAAGAAAACGGATTTCTTCGGAAGAATCACGATGGAGCGTGCTTTGGTCTTCATCATCGCGTGTGTTCATGCAAATAACCTCTCGTGAATGAAAAGCATATCGGACTATTTTCAGTAAAGTGATTTCAGAAACGCCTCATAGGAGTGAAATAACAGCTTATGAGGTTCTGTCACCATCATAAATGATTTTGAAATCAATTTCAATTTTTTTGGTTCATCAATCTGTTGTTTTTTTCACGGCTATGGTTGCAAATCCATGGGTTCTCGGGTATCATAGATATAGACAGATTTCGGTATGTGAAAGACTCGGAACTCTTGCGATAAGGTGCCGGTATAACGATTCTTAAATGACTGGACCGAACACTTGCCAGACAGTGCGCGGAGGTTAAAAACGTGGGGATACCGGATCATGTAAGAATGAGAAGGGAGAAATATCATGAAAAGATGGGAAGGTTACGAGCACGGAATCAACTTTGGCGGCTGGCTGTCGCAGTGTGATCATACAAAAGAAAGATATGATAATTTTATCAAAGAGGAAGATTTTAAGACCGTAAAAGACTGGGGACTGGATCATGTCCGGATTCCGGTGGACTATAATCTGGTGGAAGATGCTGACGGGAACTACAAGGAGGATGGCTTTGCATACCTCAACAACTGTGTGGCATGGTGCAAAAAATATGGCCTGAATCTGATCATTGATATCCACAAGACCTTTGGTTTTTCCTTTGATACCGGCGAGAATGAGAATGGTTTCTTTGAAAATGAGGCCTATCAGGAAAGGTTCTACAGACTCTGGGAGAACCTTGCAACGAGATATGGCAATATCGGTAAGGAAGTAAGCTTTGAGCTTCTGAACGAGGTGACGGATAAAGGATACAGTGATGAATGGAACCGGATTTCCACAATTTGCATTGAGCGGATTCGGAAGATCGCACCGGATGTAACCATTCTGATCGGCGGTTACTGGAACAATTCTCTGGATGCGCTGCCGGACCTCTTACCGCCTTACGATGAAAACGTAATCTACAATTTCCACTGCTATGAGCCGATGCTCTTTACCCATCAGGGTGCATATTGGGTACCGGGCATGGATACATCCTTCCGCGTTTCCATCGATACGCCCTGCGCTAAGATGAAGGAAATCGCAGAAGAAATGATGGGTGACATGAACGGTGGTTTTGAAGATCTCGGCGGATTCGAGGGACCGCTCTCGGAAGCGTACTTCGAACGCTACCTGGAGGAAGGCGTCAAGCTGGCCGAGGAAAGAAACGTTCGCCTTTACTGCGGAGAGTATGGTGTGATCAACCTTGCAACGCCGGAGGATACACTTCAGTGGTACAAGCTTTTCGGTGCGGTTATGCAGCGCCACGGCATCGCGCGCGCAGCCTGGAGCTTCCGCGAGATGGATTACGGTCTCGTCGATGCGCATCTGGACAGCGTCCGCCCCGAACTCCTGAAGTACCTGTAGGCCGGATTTGTTTTGAGTTTTTTATTTGCGATTCCATACAGAAAAGCAGAAACAGTATTTGTTTCTTCGATAACGTAAATAGAGCAGAAGAGCATAATGACCTGTTCAGGTCATTATGCTCTCCTGCTCTATGTTTATATATGAAAAAACTTGAAAAATCCCACATTTCCATATATTATAATACTGGACTAATATGTAAGCTTTGGGAGTGGGTATGGTCGTACTTTCAGTAATTAAATGCTTAGGCGGTGTAGGCCTTTTTCTATATGGCATGGCGCTGATGGGCTCCATGCTGGAAAAGATAGCCGGTTCCGGCCTTGCCGGAATCCTGGAGAAGCTGACAACCAGCAAACGGCGGGGCGTGGGAACCCTGAAGGGCTGGGGACTTGGCCTCGGGGTAACCGGTATCATCCAGAGCTCATCAGCGACAACGCTCATTCTGATCGGTTTTGTTAACGCAGGAATTATGAACCTCGTGCAAGCCATACCGGTGGTGTACGGGGCGAATATCGGCAGCACGGTTACCGCACAGATCCTTCGTTTGGGAGATCTGGGTGCGGGCGGCGCATTTCTGAAGTTTCTGAAACCGTCGGCTTTTGCGCCCATGCTGATCAGCATCGGTGCTTTCATGTATTTTCTCTTAAAAAAGCAAAAACTTCGTGACCTCGGCTGTATCTTTATCGGTCTGGGCGTCCTTTTCTATGGCATGACCATCATGGAGGAGGTTTTCAGTCCTCTGAAGGAATCCCCATCATTCCAGGAATTATTCACATCTTTCAGCAATCCGGTCCTTGGTATTCTGACAGGTCTGGCGCTCACGGCAGTCATCCAGAGCTCCAGTGCTTCTGTCGGTATTCTGCAGGCACTTTCTGCGACAGGAACCATCACCTATGGCATAGCAATTCCCATCATCATCGGACAGAACGTGGGAAAGTGCATGCCGATCATTTTGGGTATGGTCGGTGCAGACAAAAAAGCAAAGCGTGTTTCCCTTTCCTATGTATTCTTTAATATCATTGGTGCGGTAATCTTTTCCGCAGTGATCTACGGCACGGCGTATACCGTTGGCCTTCCGATTCTGGAGAAAACGGTGAACCGCGGTAACATTGCCAACTTCCACCTGCTCTTTAATCTGGCAACATCCCTTTTACTGCTGCCGTTCTGCGGTCTGATGGAAAAGCTGACCGGCGTCTTCGTGCGCGAAAAGGCGGCGGAAGAGGACGAGGGAGATGCCCAGATCCGGAAGCTCGAGGATATCTTCCTGGCAACGCCCGGCCTGGCGATGCGGCAGTGTACAAGGCTGATCCAGATCATGGGTGAGAAAATTGAAGAAAACTATATGCTGGCGAACAGCCTCTTTGAGAAATACGATCAGGAAGTGTTCGATAAACTGCTGAAAAACGAGGCCTTTATCGACCGCTGCGAGACAGCCCTTTCGGCTTACGTTGTGCGGATCGACCGGAAACGTCTGACGCCGGACAATAAGCGTGAGGTATTAAAGATACTGAACAGCATCAGTGATTTCGAACGGATGGGTGATTACTGTATGCGGATTGCCTGGGAGGCCCGGAATATGCATGAGAGCGAAATCCGTTTTTCGGAGCGTGGGCAGAAAGAGGTGGCTGCGATCAGCGGTGCCTGCGAGCATATCATGCATAAGGTGCTTTCGGCCTTTATCAATGATGATATATCCGATGCGGTGAAGATCGAACCGATGGCGGATATTGTGAAGGAAATGGAACAGGTCATCCGCTCGCGGCATGTGGAACGGCTTCGTGAGGGCGACTGCGGCGTGGAAGGCGGCGTAATCCTGTATGGTCTGGTAAGTGCCTACGAGCGGTTTGCCGGACATGCGGCAAATATTTCCCTGCATGTTGTGCAGCGTGTACGCGGGGAAAAGGACTTCGATGAGATGCACGGGCATGCGGAGGATCGGGAAGAGTACAGAGCACTTCTCACCTATTACACCGACCGGTTCCTTGTACCGATCCTGCGGATCAGCAATACCAGTGATGAGCCGGAGGAGGATGCATCTCAGGATGCTTCCGCAGATGGCGGTGTGAATGCTTCCGCTGAGGGGGCTTCCGAAGCAGTCTCTGCAAAGGAAACGAAGGCGAAAGAGGCCAAAGAGAATACTGAAAAGGCAGAAAAGGATAAAGAAGAGAAAGAGCAGGCTGCGAAAGAAAAGTCTGAAAAAGCAAAAGCGGAAAAAGAAAAAGCAAAGCAGGAAAAAGAGAAAAAGGCAAAGGATAAAGCAGCGGCTGAAAAGAGCGGTAAGGATAAATCCGGCAAAGATAAGTCCGGCAAGGCAAAAGACGTGAAGGACAAGGATAAGTCCGGCAAGGGTAAATCCGAAAAAGAGAAAAAGCCGGAGAAGAAGGAAGAGAAAAAAGAAGAAAAGAAAAAGAAGGATAAAGATAAGAAGGACTAAGTCATGTATTATTTTATCGTGAACCGCCAGGGGGGCAGCGGTAGGGCGGCCAAGCGTTGGAAGGCTGTTCGACGAGTGCTGGCGGAAAGAAATGTACAGTATAAGGCTTTTGAAACAAAGTATCCGGGGCATGCGCGGGAGCTTGCGGAAAAGGTATCCGCCCTGGATGATCCGGATATCCGTCTGATCGTTGCAGGTGGGGACGGAACGATTAACGAGGTATTGAACGGCATCACTGATTTTGAGAAGGTAAGGATGGGGGTGATTCCCATCGGTTCGGCCAATGATTTTGTAAAGGGCATCGGACTTCCGGAAAAACCGGAGGATGTGATGCTGGCCATTCTTTCCGGAAAGCAGGAAAGACGCATGGATGTGGGACATGTTACGGCAGAAAACGGGACCAATCGTCTCTTCGGCATCAGCTCCGGAATCGGCCTGGATGCGATCGTATGTAAAAAGGTTGGCGAGTCGAAGCAGAAAAAGCTTCTGAATAAGCTTCATCTGGGACGGCTGTCTTATGTGCTCATGACGGTAGAGACACTCTTTACCATGAAGAAGTATAAGGTTACCGTGAAAGCCGATGACAAAGAGTATTCTTTTAACGATATGATCTTTTTGGCAGGGATGAACCTTGCGGCGGAGGGCGGCGGCGTGCCCATGTGCCCGGCAGCACTTACCGATGACGGAAAGATCTCCGTCTGCGTAGCGGACAGGGTTGCAAAGCCGAGGGCCTTTCTGCTCCTGGGCTCCCTGATCAAAGGAAAGCATGTCGGGAAGAGGGGATTCGTCCTTTTTGATACAAAGGAGCTTTCCCTTACTGCAGAGAAGCCGATGGTGCTGCATGCGGACGGCGAGTACCTCGGCGACGTAACGGAAATCTCCATGGAGATGCTTCCTCAGAAACTGAGGTTACTACAGTGAAGAATCGACCGGGAAGGGCACGTAAGTCTGTGAGGGACCGTCACGGGTCTCGGCGCTTAACGATTCACGAGTGTACGTTCTTTGTACACGAAGTGAGAGTTTAGCGTCCGCTAGGGGGACCCGTGTTCGTGCGCGAGCAGTGTCCCGAACAGATTTACGTGACATTTCCGGTCTGGTTATTGAGAAAAAAATAGAGATGTGGAGAGGCTCTGATGGGTTTATTTAGTAATGTTGATGAAGCAAGGGAATATTTCAAGGGTGACAAGTTTGCCGGGATGGCCGGTGCAGTGATCGATGCG
>CACYDN010000230.1 GCA_902773185.1 uncultured Lachnospiraceae bacterium
ACCGCTTCTGACTCGGGAAGCACCTTCAGGCTTCTGCCATCCCGACGCGCCGTCCGAACAATCCAGTAAAAAAAAGAATGAAACGTGGAAAACCGGACATTGCACCGGTTCTTTCCGGCCATGCCAAGAAACCTGGCCTCCATCTCACGGGCCGCAGCCCGTGTAAACGTAATGACCAGGATTTCCTTCTCCGGTATATGATACTTTTCGATCAGACGGCTCACCCGGTTTACGATCACAGTCGTCTTCCCCGCCCCAGGGGTTCCCAGACAAAGCATCGGACCGCGAAACCAGTCGCAACACGCCTCCTGCTCCGAGCTCAGTTCCATCTTTTTGTCCTATACGATTATGATAAGCATCACAAAGAAAAAGGCTGACGGACAGGATACCACATAAATGTGTATCCTGATGACTCACCTTCGCACAAGATAATGGACGGTGCCGATTCCGGCGCCGTCCATTTCTATTATGCGTTTGCTCCGCAACATTTTTTATACTTTTTGCCGGATCCGCAGGGACAGGGATCATTACGTCCAATCTTCGGGGCCTCACGCCGCACGGTATGGGAAGCCTTCTCAATCCTGTAAAGTTCCTTCTGCTTCTCCTTGTCAAAAATCTTGTCCCACTGGGGAAGCGTATACAGCCACTCTGCGCTGCAATCCACCATATTGCGGTACAGCGTTTCCGGAACAATCTTCAATGTAAGCGGTGTATCCTCTTCCATATTGTCCAGATCGTTCGGTGTTTCCAGACTGTCATTGATGCCGTCCAGGAAGCCTGTCATTGTCTGAATATCCGTTCCATAGGTCTCAGCAAGGGACTTCACCGTTCCGGTGATCTCCTTCTCCGGCTCTTCCAGAATCTGTTCATAAACACCCTTTTCAAACTGAAAATACTCCAGCCAGAATTTTTTTCCTTCCGGTGTTCTGTCATCCAGTCCATAGGCTGTATCACGCCAATCCTTTAATAATCCCATTGTCTCATCCTCACTTATCTTTATTCAATATTTATATTCGTAATAAGCCATCAATCTTTTAAAAGCGGAAATATCCGAAAAACCTCACGTTCCCTATCATAACAGGAAAAGCGGGAAATTGCAATACCGCAAACTTCCCGCTCAAAGTCCCTTTTTGATCCGGAGAGCCGATCTTACAAAGAATCCCCCAAAGACAGGCTCGTCAAATCATGCATTCTGTTTTCAACAATCTACTCGTACCTAAGCGCATCGATCGGGTTCAGGTTCGAGGCTTTGATCGACGGAATGAGTCCGAAGATGATACCGATGACCATCGAGAAAATAACCGATACGATGATTGCCTGAAAACTGATGGCAACCGGAACCTCTGCAACCTTGGAAATAAAGTAGGAAAGACCGATACCTGCACCTACACCGATGAGACCGCCGATGGAAGTCAGTACGGAGGCCTCTGTCAGAAACTGACCAAGGATGGTTCTCTTTCTGGCCCCCAATGCTTTCTTCAGACCAATTTCCCGGGTACGTTCGGTAACGGATACCAGCATGATATTCATTACGCCGATACCACCGACGATCAGGGAGATGCTGGCAATCCAGATCAGCTGCTGGCTGGTAGAGCTTTTCAGTCTTTGCAGCTCCTTTGCCTTCTCCAGCGTATCCTCACTCTTATATTTTATGGATTCTTCACTGTTCTGCTGGGGACCGGATGGCTTAAACAGGGCATTCAGGATATCCTCAGCACCTTTACCGGCTTTTGTCATATCCTCTGTGGTTTTTGCTTTCACGATAACCTGATACGGCTCATCGTAATGATAAACCTCCTGCCAACTGGTATCCGGAATGATCATAATACCCGACGACTCTCCGCCGTAATAGGTCTGCCAGTCGGAAATAGTTTCCACAACAGGCTGAAACGAGTTATCGAGCGCAATGACACCGACGACAACAAAGGGTATCCCCTTGATCTCTATCGTCTTATCAATCGGGTCCTCCCCCTGAAACAGGGATTTTGACACAGACGAATCGAGAATGACAACATTCCTGTAATCGGAAAAATCCTTATCGACAAACATGCGGCCCCTGATCAGATCATAGGAAAGAATTTCAATATAATCATTTCCGCCGCCGATCAGACTCACACCATTCAGAGAATTATCCAAATAATTAATTCCCGAATATGCAAGGGTCTGATGATACTTCACTGCTTTTTTGACGCTGCTGAGTTCCTCGATCTTTTTGATCACATCGTCATCGATCACAGGTACATTGCTGCCCCGTCCGCTTGCTTCCGTGGATGAAACCGGATAGCCGTTCTGGGAAAGGTTGACCTTCACAATATTGTTTCCGGAACCGACCAGATTTTCCTTGATCTGGTCATTGGTTCCCTTAATGGTGGAAACGATGGCAATGATTGCGGCAATACCGATGATGATACCCAGCATGGTCAGAAACGAACGCATTTTATGAGAAAATATACCCTGAAAGGATAATCTGATATTTTCGACCATGATGATCTCCTATCTGTCTAATTCGTTTAAATCCTGTCTTTCAATTACCGCTTTCCCCTCAACCGCATCAGCCGAATAAGGAAAAGCAATATAATCCGACTTGGAAAGCCCGCTTGTTATCTCCACATATGATCCGTAAAAATTCTTCCCTGTGCCTACGTTTTGCCGTACAAGATGTCCGTTTTTCTCTTTCATCACATAAGAAGTACCGTTTTCCTCCTTCACCATACAAACAGGAATGGCAATCTTATCCGTTGAATCATCTTCAACATCTTCGGAGGAAGAAACCGTTACGGTTACCCAGTCATTGTTCTTAAGCTTTTGTTTTTCCGGATCCTCATCCACTGAGACGATTACCGGATACCAGGAAGTCGGGTATTCCGAATTACCGTAATAATTCGGATCCGGCTCTTCTCCGATCTCGGTAACGGTACCAGAGTAGTATTCAGATGTCTCATATGAATACATCTGCGCATAATCGCCAAGCTTCATTTTCTTTACAGCGATTTCATTGACGTAGATTCTTACGGTTACCGCCTGCTGCGATACCACCACGATTGCAGGCTCACCGGCTGAAATGACATCATCCGATACATCCGCCTTCTGAACAACACCTGTTATGGTGGCTCTTACTTCTCCGCCGGCAAGCTGTCTTTCCTTTTTCTGGATTTTCAGCTTCTGCACCTCCACCTGATAACTTGCCGTGTTGATTTCTTTTTCCTTCGCCCGGATCGATTTTTGAAGCTCAGCCCTTGTGGGAATCGGTGCAGGAGAATCCTCCGGATTTTCTCCACCCGGTTCACCGGTTTCGGTAGTCGGATCTGCCGGCTTATTTTCGGTTGTCGGTTCTGCCGGTTTATTCTCGGTTGTCGCTTCCTCTTTCTTTTCCGGCGTGGCATCTGTCGGAGATGCATTCGGATCCGGTTTTGGATCCGGCTCAGGCTGCGGCTGTGGCTCAGGCTGCGGCTGTGGCTCAGGCTCGGGCTGCGGCTCCGGTTCCGGCGGCCGATCCTCAAGCGGAACGGTATTCTTCAGTTCCGTAAGTTCATGCTGCAGAACGGTCACACGAACCTGATACCGATAAAGCTGTGCATTCAGCATGTCCATTTCGAGGTTGGAGGACGTCATGTCATAGGTCAGAAGAACATCTCCCGGATGAACCAACATCCCCTCATATGCCTTGAGCTCCGAAATTACACTGTTCTGCGAAACATAAACACTCTGCTGATTGTTTACGACAACTGTACCATCGAATTCCGAGGTATTATCACCGTAATAGCCGAAATCCATCGCTGCAACCGGGAATACCTTCACCGGATTGGCATTCAGCTGATGCTTTCTGTAAATACGTATTCCGAAAAATCCGCCAACACCGAGGATGGCCAGTATGATAAGGGTTGTGATCAGCTTTTTCTTCATGCGTCCCACCCCCCATCGGCATTTTTCCGCATATCACCGGTAATCTCACCATCGAAGATTGTGATCATCCGATCAGCATGTTCGGCGATTTCCCGGGCATGTGTGATCATAACGATGGTCACACCTTCTTCATGCAGTTCCTTGAACAGCTTCATAACCTGAATACCGGACTTGGAATCGAGCGCACCGGTAGGTTCATCCGCCAGAAGAAGCTTCGGGGAATTCACCATTGCTCTTGCAATAGCCACACGCTGTTTCTGACCACCGGAAAGCTGGGTCGGCCGGAAGGTCATACGTTCCGCAAGTCCCACACGAGTCAGGGCATCTTCACAGAGCTTTCTTCTCTGGCTCCGGGGAACCCCCGCATACTGCAGGGGAAGCTCCACATTCTGAAGCGCCGATTGTCTCGGCAGCAGGTTAAAGTTCTGGAAAACAAACCCGATATACTTGTTTCGGATTTCGGACAGCTTTTTGTCCTTCATGGTATCGATTTTTTCATCATTGAGCAGGTATTCACCGGAAGTCGGCTTATCCAAACATCCGATGATATTCATCATCGTGGATTTTCCGCTTCCCGAAGGACCCATGATTGCCACGTACTCTCCCTCTTCCACACTGAGGTTGATGGATTTCAGTACCGGCACATCCTCCGTACCCTGCTGATAGGTTTTAATTATATCTGTAAGCTTCAGGAGCATACCGAGGGTCCTCCTATTCTTCTACGGTTGCGGGTTCGCCAAGGATTCCCTCGCCTTCGCCTTCACCACCGTCAGTTCCTTCGCCTTCATTTACACCATCGCCTTCCGGAGCGCCTTCTCCGGCATCATCTCCGGAACCTGCAGTCCCGTTTTCTTCCTGCATGTCAGGATCAAGCGGAACCGGATTTCCTTCCTCATCGAAGGTAATCTCATTTCCATCCGGATCAAAATATCTTCCGGTCTCCTGATCATAATAGAAATCCGTGCCTTCGCCCGGTCTTTCCTCATGCTCCTCTGCCATCTGGGCAGCAACCTCTTCCTCATTATTGGTCGCCTTCATTCCTTCCTGCAGTCTTTCGCTCGGATAAGCGATATAATCATCCTCAGCGAGGCCGTCCTCAATAACATAGGCATCCTTATTCTCGTCGTACTCGCCGACAGAAACCTTGGCCTTTGTCAGTCTGCCTTTTGAGTTTTTCTTCCAAACATAATGGTTTCCGTCCTCTTCCACAATGTAGTAAGACGGAATAAACAGCCTGTCGTCCTCAATCTTTTCACCCGGATTCTGTCCGTGATCCAGTTCAATGTAAAGATGCTGGCCAAGAACCAGACCTTCCGAATTATCAGGTGTCACATAGAAGGTATATTTGGAAGAGCTGTCGCCGCCGCCCATATCATAATAGCCGCCGCCGTTATTGTCCTTTGCCGGTTCCAGATTGACCTTTTCAATCGAACCGCGCCAGAATTTTGAAGAATCCGTACGGGAAAGAATGATCACCGGCAAACCGTTCATGATTTCCCGAAGGCCCTCTTCCGTTACAGTACCCTTTACCCGGTAGTCGCCTTCCTCCATAATGGTGATATAAGCATTTTCGCCATTATTGTTACTGTTGCCGCTATTGCCATTTGAACCGTTCTGATCATTGGAAGCATCCTGAAGCGACTCATTGATTGCTTTAATAACACCGTTCATCGGAGAATAAACAATGTTTTTATCAAGAGAAGCCTGTTTCCTGTCATATTCCATCTGCTTCACTTCGAGGTCATAATTTTCCTGATTGATCTGCGCAACAAGAACATTGATCTCAGCGGTAAGGGTCAGACGCTCATCCTCCGTCTTGGCCTCATTTCTTTGCGTCCTGAGGTCCTGCAGCGAATTGGAATCCGTATTGATCATCGTCCTGGTATTGGAAAGATCCAGCTCCATCTGCTGAAGCTCCAGGGAGATATCTTCCGTATCGTAAGCAAAAAGGGGATCCCCCTCTTTTACCTTATCACCGATCTCCACAAAACGTTCCTTGATCTTTTTGGTGGGTTCCTTTTCTACGTTCTTGGTTTCCTGCGATTCTACAATACCCATGAAACGGGTCTCGCCGCCAATTCCGGATCCCATAATGGTGCTGACTCTTTCCACATAGGCCAGCTTACCGTTTGCCTTATTGGAATCCTTATCCCGAAAGACAAAGAACCAGAGGCAGGCACCGGCAGCAGCCAGCACGAGGAGGATCAGGGGAATCATGACCTTTTTCTTCTTCATTTGCTTTGCTCCTTTTATGTATGCAAATTTTTTTGTTTACGTTATTATTTTATGCATAAATCCGCATTTTCTTTATTGTAACATATAATCATAATAATACTATACAAACCTTACAAAATTGCAAATCGTTTTTTGTACTATTTGCCAAATACTTTTTTGATCCACAACATCAGGTAGAAAAACACCGGAACAAAGATCAGCAGGAACAGCATGGCATATAGATAAGGGCTTCCCGTCACCAGGCAGATGATGAACCCGACAAAGATCAGAAAGATCAGCCCCAAAAGAATCCAGGCCATAATCCTGGTCCCGCGCGTTCTTCCTACGGCAAAGTAGAGCTTTTCCGTTTCCGAACTCTCCGCCGGCTGATCGGCAGGCTCATTATTTCCGGTATCTTTCGAATTCATTTCCGAAATTTTCTCCCCGGGATCCATCACATTATCCGTTTCTTCCATCCGGAGCGTCCTCCTTTCCCTTTTTTACCGATTCCCGTAAAAACGTCAGCCAGTCATCGACATCCGCCTCATGACCCTGACGGGACGGCTTATAATACCGTTCATTCTTCACACCATCCGGCAGGTACTGCTGGTCGGCAAAGTGATTGGGATAATCATGCGCATATTGATATCCCTTGACGCCAAGCTCTGCCGCACCGGGATAGTGTGCATCCCGAAGATAAACCGGCACCGGGAGATTTCCGTATTTCTTTACTGCACCCATTGCATCGTAAATGGCATTCACGACCGAATTGCTCTTCGGTGCCGTAGCAACATAGATTGCTGCCTCCGCCAGAATGATCTGTGACTCCGGGAACCCGACCCGTTCCACAGCCGCCGCACAGGCCTCGGCCACCTGAATGGCTCTCGGATCCGCTATTCCCACATCCTCCGCAGCACAGATCATGATCCGCCGGGCAATAAAGGTTTCTTTTTCACCTGCGGAGATCATCTTCGCCAGATAATAAACCGCCGCATCCGGATCGGAGCCCCGCATGGACTTAATAAAGGCGGAAATCGTGTCATAATGACTGTCTCCGCTCTGGTCGTAACGGATAGCCCGCCGCTGGATACATTCCTCCGCAACGGAAAGTGTGATGACAATCTTACCCGTTTCCGGGTCGGGATCCGTTGATAGAACACCCAGTTCGACTGCATTGAGGGCCTGCCGGGCATCTCCGTCCGCTGCATCCGCCAGAAAGCTTTTTGCCTCCGGGGTGATTTCGGCTTTATACATGCCCATCCCCTTCACCGGGTCCGTTACCGCCCGCTCTATCAGGGTTTCGATATCCTCTTTGGTGAGCGGATTCAGCCGGAAGATCGTTGACCGGGAAATGAGAGCATTATTCACTTCAAAATAGGGATTTTCCGTAGTGGCACCGATCAACGTAACCGTTCCGTCTTCTACGTAAGGAAGCAGGAAATCCTGCTGGGCTTTATTAAAACGGTGAATCTCATCGATAAAGAGAATGGTCTTTTTCCCGTACATCCCCAGCGTGTTCTTTGCTTCTTCCACAACATCCGCCATCTCCTTTTTCCCTGAGGAGGTTGCATTGATGTCACGGAACTCAGCCTGCGTGGTATGCGCGATCACCGCAGCCAGACTGGTCTTTCCCGTTCCGGGAGGGCCATAAAAAATGACCGACCCAAGTTTATCTGCCCGGATCGCTCGATATAATAATTTATCTTTGCCAAGAATGTGAGATTGCCCGACGACTTCATCCAAAGTCTCCGGGCGCATTCTCCTGGCAAGAGGAGACTCTTTTTTTTGCTCCTCTTTTCGCATATATTCAAATAAATCCATATTGAACTCCGTAACCGGTTACGGGTAACAGCCGATGCGACAGACAGGAAGAGACCCCGGCCGCACGAACAAAACATCCCGCTTTATTCTTTGACAAGTCCGAGATTCTGGATCATGGAATTGAACTTGACAATATCAATGGGCTTGCAGATATAATCATCGTAATCGTTGCTGGCGTAGGTTGCATCAAAATCCTCATCCAGCGCGGAGATCATGATCACCTTGCAACGGGAAATCCGCGGGATACCCAGCTTTCTTTCCGCATCACGGATTGCGGTAAGTGCCTTATAGCCGTCGAGTTTGGGCATCATAATATCGAGGCAGACAAGATCGTACTCCTTCCCCTCATTTACGGACGCCACAAACGCATCCACAGCCTCCAGACCGTTTCTGGTCAGAACAACCTCACCGTATTTGCTGAGCAGCTTGGTCAGGAACTTTCCGCTGGCTACATCATCCTCTGCAATAAGAATTTTCATAACATCTATCTCCTCTCGTTTTCCTGATACAATATTCTGAAAGACAGATCAGATACATTGTTCTATACTATTAGATGGAAAAGAGCATCTTCCATTTTTGTGATCTCAGCTTTAAAGCTTCCGTTTTTCATACCGATCCGGCGGTTCAGACAGGCTCGGGAAAAATATCCGAGACTGAGATCTGCAAGCTGGTACCCATCCAGGATATCCCGGATTTCATGCGTATCGATAGCTTCCTGAAACAGCCCCGCCAGGAATTCCCTTCGTCGATAGATTCCCTCCGTTACGCACTCCCTGGTTTCGGTATTGTGCAGAAGCTCTTCAAAATGCAGCCCCACCATACTCAGTGCATAATAGTTATCATAGTAGGTGGCATAGGCTTCAAAAAAGTACCGGATCCTGTCAAGCCTCGTTCCCGAACGAGCCAGCGCCGTTTTAAAGAGTCCCTCATCAAACCGGAAATACGCAATACAGGTATCACGGATCAGTTCGTTCATGTCGCCGTAAAACTTATACAGCATGCTCTCATCAATGTTCACACGCCGGGCAACATTCTTCGTGGTAAGGGAAGAAAGCCCGCCATCGCTTAGTAAGTCAATAGCAGACAGAAGGATCTTATCTTTTGTCGATATAAAATCTTCCGTCAATGATTCTTCCCCCCTTCGTTATAACCCTCTATATTTTACCACAAAGAAAAAGGAACTGTCAATGAAGACAGTCCCTTCTTCTTACTCATAAAGCATCGTATTCTGTTTCTTATTTATATATAAACGAGAAGCTCGGATACATTGCTAAAGATAGGAAAAATTACTTAACAACCGAAACGTTGGTTGCCTGCGGTCCCTTATCGCCCTCAGTTACATCGAATTCTACTGCCTGACCTTCTTCCAGAGTCTTGTAGCCTTCCATGTTCAGTCCTGAGTAATGTACGAAAACATCCTTGCCCTCTGCGTCTGTAATGAATCCGTAACCCTTCTGATTGTTGAACCACTTTACTGTACCGTTTGCCATGATGACATCCTCCAATTACTAAGTTACTATGTTTTTAGAATCCTTAGTTACTTTATCACTTTTGGCGGCATACGTCAAGGCAGAAAATCAAGCAAATACGGATATTTCTGCACTTTTTTCATCATAGTAGTAAACGGTGTATGACAGTATTTCTGTTTTGTCTAAAGAAGTTTCATTTACACTGCTGACAATCTCCCTGAGGGCATCTTTATTGGCTTTTTCATCTGCCGGAAGAGCCAAAACTTCATGCACACTGGAAGGGATGAGAAAATAGGATCCATGCATTTCTTCGGCGAGTTCTTTCAGCACGTCTGGGTAGATCATCATGACTGCGCCGAAGGTCCGACCGGAATGTGTCAGGATATAAATCGGTATCTCATCCTCTTCTTCCTCTTCCACCTGAACCGGATTATATCTGGCCAGGTATTTTGCCAAGTTTTCGGATTCAGGCGTAAACAGACGGCGTGTATTCCTTTTGGCCTCCCGGAAAAACTCTTCTTCCGTAACGCCAAGGGACTCCGAAATTCCCTTCGGACAGAGCATGACACCACCGTCCTCCGCCAGAGGAATATACCAGCGGACAACAGCTGCAAGATCAAAAAACTTTCTGTAGATACAGGATTTCAACATTTTCTTATTCATTTCATAATGAACCAGACTTATGAAAACACGGTTCCGCCAGTTCGTTGTCAGTTCTCCGCTTTCGTAAAGCGCCTTCGCCGCCTCCAGACGTTTTTCAATCTCATCCGCCGCACGTTTTGCTGCCAGATCGGGAGGCAAACTGAAAAAAGAGGGCGGATAAATACATGGCATGATCGGTGTGGATTTATACCGTACCCGGATGCCGGGCATGATCACCCCATTATTCTTCTCGCTCTCACAAATGTCAATCCTGTCGACGTCGGACATATCCAGATAGTCCGGCAGTCTTTCCAT
>CACYDN010000231.1 GCA_902773185.1 uncultured Lachnospiraceae bacterium
CAACGCCGTTGTAGCTGATCTTTGTGGTTCCCAGAACCTCCTGGGCAATGTAGCGGTACATGTTCTCTGTCAGATCCATCATACCGTGATAATCGGTGTACGCCTGATACAGCTCCATCAGCGTAAATTCCGGGTTGTGGCGGGTATCCAGACCCTCGTTCCGGAACACACGGCCAATCTCGTATACACGCTCCAGACCGCCGACGATCAGACGCTTCAGATAAAGCTCGAGGGATATACGAAGCTTCAGGTCCTCATCCAGCGCATTGAAGTGTGTCTCGAAGGGACGTGCAGCCGCGCCGCCCGCATTGGCAACGAGCATGGGCGTCTCCACCTCCATGAAGCCCTGCGTATCCAGATACCGACGGATTGCAGCAATGATCTTCGACCGCTTGATAAAGGTGTCCTTTACCTCCGGATTCATGATCAGATCCACATAACGCTGACGGTAACGGATATCCGTATTCGTCAGGCCGTGGAACTTCTCCGGCAGAATCTGCAGACTCTTGGAAAGCAGCGTAACAGCTGTGGCATGTATGGAAACCTCACCGGTCTTGGTGCGGAAAAGGTAGCCCTCAACGCCGGCGATATCACCGATATCCATACGCTTGAAGCCCTTGTAATTATCCTCGCCCAGTTCATCTCTTGTCACATAGATCTGGATGTTACCGGTCAGATCCTGAATATTTCCGAAGGATGCTTTACCCATGACACGCTTGGACATCAGACGGCCTGCAATAGAAACCCGGATTCGGTCCTCTTCGGCAATTTCCGGTGCTTCCTCTCCTTCGGCCGGCTTCGGGAATTTCTCTTCGAAAGCAGCCTTTGCCTCTGTTGTATGGGCAGATACCTCATATTTTGTGATCTGGAAAGGATCCTGTCCGGCCGCCTGGAGCTCCGCCAGCTTTTCGCGGCGAACCTTCAGAAGCTGATTCACGTCCACCATCGGACTGTTTCCCTGTATGGAATTCTTTAACTTTTCGTTAGCCATTCTTCTCTCCTTATTGTGCATAATCGTGGGGTAAGCAGTTAAAAAATAAACCGGAGCACTTTTCATCGGCTCCGGCTCATGTCATTAATTTCTTGAAAAATCCAGGATCTTGTAATCGTATCTTCCGTCCGGCGCATCTACAGTGATTACCTGGCCGGCCTTGGAGCCGATCAGCTTTGCACCGATAGGTGATTCATTGGAGATACTGCCCTCCAGGATGTTGGATTCCGTTGAACCTGAAAGCTTGTAGGTGAACTCCTCCCCACTGTTCATGTCTTCAAAATGAACGGTACAACCGAAGTTGATGGTTTCCTTGTCCAGAGAATCCTCGTCGATGACTTCGACATTTTTCAGGATCTTATCGATTTCTTCAATCCTGGCTTCGATGTCGCGCTGCTCATCCTTGGCAGCATCGTACTCAGCATTCTCCGAAAGGTCGCCTTGCTCTCTGGCTACCTTAATCTTCTGGGCAACCTCACGGCGGCGGTTGACTTTCAGATCTTCCAGTTCATCCTCTAACTTTTTCAGTCCTTCGTAGGTCAGAATGTTTTTCTTTTCTGCCATATCAAACCTCACTCATTCTTTTTTAGATAAAGAAAAAGTGCAGCTGGCGGGAGTCGAACCCGCACCCACGTAAGCGGACATGAACCTGAATCATGCGCGTATACCAATTCCGCCACAGCTGCATAGTGCCTTTTTTCAGGCACTTTACGATAATACCATCTAACTCCGGGTTTGTCAACCGGAAAATGCAGGTTTCTCTCATGAAACTTTCAAAATAAGGGATAACCCACGCATTTTCCTGATTGTGGCCCCATTTTTATACTTCTTTTTAATGAAATACTACTCCTCAGAATCTTCATCCACTGCATCTTCCGCACCGGAAGCTTCATCGGAAGTCACATCCACAGTCGAGGTCATTTCCTCTTCCTCTGCCTGATTCTCATCCTCTGCCTGATTCTCATCCTCTGTCTGGATACTGATTTCCCAGGGCATGGGCTGACGTTCGGAAGCTGCCTGTTCCTCTTCTGTCTTTTTTTCTTCCCATGGTGCAGTCGTTTCACCCGGCCTGTAGGAATGATCCTCATAGGTCGGAGCCGGTTTCCCGCCTTTGTTGGCCCAGGCCGGATAATGTCCGGACTTTGGTGCCTCCGGCGAAGCTGCCGGTATATTCGAAGAAAAGTTCATCGGTCTTTCTTCCGACTCAGGCCGAAGTGCTGTCGGTTTTTCCTGCCATGTCGGTGTGGAAACCGGTGGTTTCGGCGCAGCAGGCATTTTCGGAGGCTCCGCAGGTCTTGTGGAGAAATCCACCTGATGGGTAACCGGTCTGTCCGAATGAACAGGAAGCGGCGCACTCTTCTCGGAAGTCTGGGCCTCGTACACCTTATACTTATCCTTCTTCTTGCCGGTCTTACCTTCTTTGCTGTCCTTCGTCTTTTCGCCCTTCAGTTTCTTTTTCTTCTGCTTGGCGAAGCCGCCCTCCATGCCGGTCACAAAACCGGTTCCGGTCAGCTCGATCTCGGTTGCCGGCATCACACCGCCGGTCACCTGATTGAAGATATCCATGAACTGCTTGCCGGTGATGGTCTCATGCATAATGAGATACTCCGCAATCGCATCCAGGAGCGCTTCATTCTGCTTCAGAAGCTTATATGCCTTTTCATATGCCAGATTGGTGATCCGGGCAATTTCCTCGTCAATCTTGGTCGCTGTCTCATCCGAACACTGCATGACGGCCCGGCGGTCAAGATATTCCCCGGTGATTGCCTCAAGCTGAACCATACCGAAACGTTCGGACATACCATACATGGTGATCATTGCCCTGGCTTCTTTGGTCGCCTGCTCAATATCGTTGGATGCACCTGTTGTTACAGACTCAAATTTGAGCGCCTCGGCAGCACGTCCGCCCATGGTAATGATGATATGGGCCTCCATCTCCGCCTTGGTTTCGAGATATTTTTCTTCTTCCGGCGTCTGCCATACATAGCCGAGAGCCCCCATGGTACGGGGCACAATGGTAATCTTCTGTACCGGCATCGTATGCTTCTGCAGAACCGTCAGGAGCGCATGTCCCGTTTCATGATAAGCCACAACACGCTTCTCTTCGGGGCTCAGGATTCTGTCTTTCTTCTCCTTACCCGCGAATACAACCTCTACGGATTCCAGAAGATCATTCTGGGATACATACTTTCTGCCGCGGCGGACAGCCAGAAGAGCCGCCTCGTTAATGATATTAGCCAGATCCGCACCAACGGAGCCGCTGGTTGCAAAGGCCAGTTCCTTCAGATCGACCGTCTCATCCAGCTTCACATCCTTGGAATGTACACGGAGGATGTCCTCGCGTCCGCGCTGATCCGGTTTTTCCACGATTACCCGGCGGTCAAAACGTCCGGGACGAAGAAGTGCCTTATCCAGCACCTCCGGCCGGTTGGTAGCCGCCAGTACAATGATACCCTTGGATGTATCGAATCCATCCATCTCCGAAAGGAGCTGATTCAGCGTCTGCTCCCGCTCGGAATCGCCGCCCATGTGGCGGGTATCCCGGCTCCGGCCGATGGCATCAATCTCGTCGATAAAGATAATACAGGGTGCCTTCTGCTCCGCCTGCTTAAACAGGTCTCTGACACGGGATGCACCGACACCGACATACATTTCCACGAATTCCGAACCGGACATGGAGAAGAAGGGAACGCCCGCCTCACCGGCTACCGCCTTTGCGAGAAGCGTTTTACCGGTTCCCGGAGGGCCTACCAGAAGTGCACCCTTGGGAAGCTTCGCACCAATGGCCAGATACCGTTCGGGATTCTGCAGAAAGTCAACCATTTCCGCAAGCGACTCCTTCGCTTCTTCTTCACCGGCCACATCCTTAAACGTGATGCCGGTATTTTTCTGCATGCCGTAGAGCTTGGCACCGGATTTCCCCACGTTCATGAGACCGCCGCTCTTGGTCATACTTCGCATGACGAGCATGAAGAAGATGTAGAACACCGCAATGGTCAGTACCCAGGAAAGGATGCTCTTGATCAGTGCGTTGCTTCCCTCATCAATGGCACGGAACTCTACCTTGGCCGCCGCCAGACGGTTTACGAGTTCATAATCGTCCGTCCGGATGACGTAATAGGTCACGTTTTCCGTTTTTACGCCCGCCTCATTCGGTGTGAAATAAATCTTATCACTGTAAATCTTTACGTTCTTTACTTCTCCGGCATCCACCATCTCGATGAAGCGGTCGTAGGGCACCTCTTCCTCACCGGACTGCCGGAACTTATTAAATTGCTGCCAGAAAATGAGCGCCAGAACAATGGAAATGATCAGGATGATGATCGTATGATTATTCCCACGTTTCCCGCGGTCATCATTTCTGTTGTTATTGTTGCCGTTATCCATACTTCCTTCTTTCAAAAAACCGCTAAATCTGCCGCCCGACAGATAATTCCTCAGGCGGCAGTTTTCATGCCCGATCCGGCAGATCCGAATTGCTGTTTCGAGCGCCGGTGTTCATTAAAACATCTGGCCGCCGTAGAGCGGGTACTTATCGGTGATGCTCTTCACCAGAGCCTCAGCCTTTACATTATCCTTGTCAATGATGGCTGCTTTGAAGGCATCTGCGATCACTGCCATATCCTCTTTCACCGCGCCTCTTGTGGTAACAGCCGGTGTACCTACACGGATACCGCTGGTTACGAAGGGTGAACGGGGATCATTCGGTACCGTATTCTTGTTAACGGTGATATGTACCTCATCCAGAAGCTTCTCGACTTCCTTACCGGAAAGATCCAGGTTCTGCAGGTCGACAAGCATCAGGTGGTTGTCGGTTCCGCCGGATACGATGTTGAAGCCTCTCTCGATCAGGGCATCTGCCAGCGTAGCCGCATTCTCAACAACTCTGTTCATGTAATCCTTGTATTCCTGGGAAAGTGCTTCCTTAAAGCATACAGCCTTGCCGGCGATGACATGCATCAGCGGACCGCCCTGGATGCCCGGGAATACTGCCTTGTTGAAATTGTACTTCTTATTGACCTCTTCGCTGCAGAGGATCATACCGCCACGGGGACCGCGAAGTGTCTTATGGGTCGTGGTTGTTGTCACGTCCGCATACGGAATGGGGCTCATGTGGCAGCCGGCAGCAACGAGACCTGCAATGTGTGCCATATCTACCATGAGAACCGCACCGACTTCATCTGCAATCTCACGGAACTTCTTGAAATCAATCTGACGCGCATAAGCGGATGCACCTGCCACGATCAGCTTCGGCTGATTCTCTTTTGCGATCCGAAGAACCTCATCGTAGTCGATACGTCCGTCAGGTCCTACGCCGTAGGGCACGCAGTTGAAATACTTACCGGACATATTGACCGGTGAACCGTGGGTCAGATGTCCGCCCTGGTCCAGATTCATGCCCATGAAGGTATCTCCCGGCTCCATGATGGCAAAAAAGACTGCCATATTGGCCTGTGCGCCGGAGTGAGGCTGTACATTTACATACTCTGCACCGAAGAGCTCCTTTGCACGCTCTCTGGCCAGATCTTCGACAACATCCACGTACTGGCAGCCGCCGTAGTAACGCTTGCCCGGATATCCCTCAGCATATTTGTTGGTCAGCGGGCTTCCCATTGCAGCCATAACAGCCTTGGAAGCAATGTTCTCGGAAGCAATGAGCTCCAGGTTCTGGTTCTGCCGATTGATCTCATCTGTCATTGCGGCAGCGATTTCAGCGTCTACGGACTTGATTTCGTCAAACGTGTACATCTTTTGTTCTCCTTTATCCTTTTAATATTTATACTTTTTTGCCGTCCGGCCTCCGGCGGCGGAAGCTGCGTTTCAAAACACATGTGTGTTTCAACCTGCATCCCCTTCCGAAATCCTCGCAGCATGATTGACAATACTTCGCATTAATTGACTGTAATACCGGAGAATACTTCTCCGATCCGCTCCCGGATGACAATATCCGCACGGACGGTGCGCGCAGTTTCCGACATGTTGATGACTGCCAGATGCTTTCCGCGGAAATAGTCCACAAAGCCGGCTGCGGGATAGACCACAAGGCTTGTGCCGCCGATGATCAACATATCCGCATGGGAGATATGATCGATCGCACGGGTAATAACGGAGGAATCCAGGCCCTCCTCATAAAGAACAACGTCGGGACGGATCAGACCGCCGCAGACAGGGCACTTCGGCACGCCGTCGGCTGCCTTGATCTTTTTGGTCTCTTCCATGCCGTCGTAACGGGCATGACATTTGCAGCAATAATTCCGAAGAACGGAACCGTGAAGCTCCAGAACCTCCTTGCTGCCGGCCGCCTGATGGAGCCCGTCGATATTCTGGGTCACAACAGCCTTCAGCTTGCCGGCTTCTTCCAGTTCGGCGAGCTTCCTATGCGCTGCGTTGGGCTGTGCATCCAAAGCCAGCATCTTGTCCTTGTAGAACTCATAGAAATCCTCCGTCTTCCTGGTAAGGAAGGTATGGCTGACGATCTGCTCCGGCGGATATTTGTACTTCTGGCTGTACAGTCCGTCCTGACTCCGGAAATCAGGGATACCGCTTTCCGTGGAAACGCCTGCACCGCCAAAGAATACAATGTAATTCGACTCATCGATTGCTTCCTGCAGTTTCTTTCTTTCTTCTGTAAGTTCTCCCATACGTACTATTCCTCCGTTTTCTTTTCCTCAATGGTAAGCACTACGGAATATATATCGTCTATTGAATAGATATCGCTCTCGTTGAAGACCAGCTGGGCTGCATACTGCCCCGATGAAAGCCCTGTGGCATCCACACGCGGGGTCAGTCTTGCCAGCGATACCTCCTCCAGCTCCGCACCGTGTCCGGAAACCTTCACCTGAAGGGGTCCCGACATAGAGACCGTATATTCATAATCCGCCGTTGTTCCGATAATGGAAATATCATCCTTCGTAACGGTTAGAGTCTTCACCTCTTTGGGCTCGATTGTAATACTGACTGCGATCTGCGCACCGTCATCGGCCGTTACAATACCAACGGGCAGGTAATCATCTACCCTTACATTTTCCTCCAGTGTTTCTTTTTCATCCGCAACGGAGATATCATCGATCAGCACCTCTGTGATATCCTTCAGCTGAACAGCATCGCCCGCGATCCGAATGGTCTGGGGATTGAAATTCACCGCCGTCACCGAATAGCCGTCCTGCGGGGTTCCCGAAGGCTCCACCCGTACGCTGATTTCCTTCGTCGGATATACCGGTACCGAGATCAGAACCGTATCATCGGAAAGTGTAATCTTTTTCCCTTCCATGGATTCCCCATAGGTATTGAGGCAGCTGAGGCCAACCTCGTTGGTAAAATTCATGTAAGCCTTATCGACATCCACAACGGCGCGAAGCTCCGTAACATTCTCGACAACAGACGCCGCACCCTCGATCGTCACAATATTCGGCTTCGCCGTACAGGTTCCCAGATCAAAGCCATCCTGGACCTCACCAACGGTCACAACCGTCACAGGAAGATCCTTGGTTACTTTTTCCTCCAGCGAAAGCGTCATGGTGCTATTGAGGCGGGTGATCGTCACATTCGACACGTTTTCCCGAAGTGTGACATTGATCTCTGCCGTATTGGTAACCGATAACTGGGAAAGGTCGGCACTGGCATAGAAATCATCCGGCGTCATCCGTTCCACTGTG
>CACYDN010000232.1 GCA_902773185.1 uncultured Lachnospiraceae bacterium
ACCCACGAACACCGGGAGCACGAAGCTCAGGGTGAGATAATAATAAACCAGTTCCGTTACCAGCATACCCGAAAGAAGCGCACCGAAAATTCGGAAGCTCATGGATACCGGCAGAGAAAACTCCTTCAGGGTCTTTCCGACACCGCCGACTCCGTTTCCCATAATACCGCCTGACAGGATGATCAGATACGAGAGACATCCCATACAGATGGCACCGTTGATATCCGCAAGCGGAGCAGGGAGCGTAATTGTGTAGCCCTCCGTCGTCGAAAGCTGGATACCCAGAAGCTCGAAGCAGGTTCCCACAAAGATATAAGTGCCTGCCGCAAAGATATAGGCGCCCAGGAAATAATTGCGTTCCGGACTTGAGCCCTTCGCCAGTCGGTCGAAGAAGCCCACCCACTCCTCAAGAAGCATCTGCAGCTTCCCGGGCACATAGGAAAACTTCGGAATCACAAAGATCCGCAGGATCAGGGCAAACACCAGTATAATGGCTGTTACCACAAATCCGCTGGCAAGAGAAGGATTTATATCCTTCAGGCCGAAGAGGCTGATCTTATTGGTCTCATGCAAAACCGCATCGTTCATGGTCTCCCCAATGGATTCATGATGTTCCGATTTGGGAACCAGGAAAGCACCCACAAGCGTCAGAACCATGAGAATGCCGGCGATGAGTAAAAATCTCGTTCGTTTCTTCTTTTCCAAACCTAAGCTTCATCTCCTTTTCCGATAGTGTAATAATGCAATTGTTTTAAAAAATCATAGCTATTATAAAACAATCACCTTCGATATACAAGTGCCTGCATAATTATTCGACCCGGCTATTCCCTGACTTACAGGCTGCGCCGGGTTTTTTGAACTTTGCTGTTCGGACAAGCATAAAGAGGAACCATTCACATTCCCGATGGACTCCATAACGATTCTTTCCCGTTCTTCTCTTGTTGTATCTTTGATCAGAATACTCATTAAAAATGCCCCCGGTATTTCTTATTTCAGACGCAGACCATGCTTAAAACATCTTTCCGGAATACCTTCCGCGCTCCAGCTCGTGAAAGTCATATGCAGCCAGCTCATCCAGACTCATCAGGTTACAGTGGCATCCCTCATGGATCATCAGGTTGGAGCTGTCACCGAAATGCACGACGACGATCGGCTTATGCGAAGCGAAGGCATATCCGATTTCCCAGGATGTGCCGCTGTCGCTGTAATTTCCGTAATACAGGGCAACGACAAGATCACAGGAATCTATGCCCCGGATGTCATTGGTAAAGGTTTCCAGGCTCCAGGATGGTTTTCCCACATTTCCCTCCCGGACCTCATGCTCTCTGGGACTGAAAACGTACAGTCCCTTCTCCCGGAGAATACGTTCCGCCCGGGAAAGATTGGCCACCTCCTCCTCATTGAAGAAGGGGCTTGCCAGATATACTCTTTTCATTTTCTTATTCCTCCGGCTCCGGTACAGGGATTTGCAGATAACCCGGCCGGATACAAACTACTGTGCAGGATCACGCCTGGCCAAAGATATCCCCCAGAACATCCCTGACACGCTTAACGGGGACGATTTCGAGCTTTTCCTTCACCTCAGCCGGGACATCCTCCAGATCCTCACGGTTCTTTTCGGGGATAAAGACCTTCTTCACGCCGGCGCGCTGCGCTGCCATGAGTTTTTCGGTCAGGCCGCCGATGGGCATGACGTTGCCGCGGAGACTCACTTCGCCGGTCATGGCAATGGTCGGGGGAACCTTCCTGCCGGTGATCAGAGATACAAGTGCCGTTACAATGGTGATACCTGCGGAGGGGCCGTCCTTCGGCACCGCACCCTCGGGCACATGAACATGCAGATCCTGCTCCGCAAAGGAAGCGGTTTCTTCGGGATACATAGCCTTCACAAGGCTGATGGCAATCTCCACGGATTCCTTCATGACATCGCCCAGCTGGCCGGTGATGGCCACCTTGCCCTGCCCCTTTACAAGACTGGTCTCTATAAAGAGGATTTCGCCGCCGGCCGCCGTCCAGGCAAGGCCGGTTACGATACCCGTAACTGCAGTCTTCTCCAGCACATCGTGTGAAATAAGCTTCTTGCCAAGCCATTCCTTCAGCTGATCCGGCTTCAGGGAAAGCTTTTCGGACTCATTTTTCACCAGCTTCACCGCCGCATACCGGCACACGCCGTCAATCGCCTTCTTCAGCCCGCGGACGCCTGACTCCGCCGTATAATCGCTGATGATCTTCTTAATGGCAGAATCCGTGATCCGCAGCTGTTTTTTCTTTATTCCGTTCAGTTCATAGGCCTTCGGGATAAGGTGCTTCTTCGCGATCTCCATTTTATCCGTTGCCGTGTAGCCCTGGAATTCAATAACCTCCATTCTGTTGAGAAGCGGCTCCGGAATGGTATCCGTTGTGTTGGCTGTACATACAAAGAGCACCTTGGAAAGGTCATACGGCACATTCATATAGTGATCGGTAAAAGTTCCGTTCTGTTCGGGATCGAGTACCTCGAGAAGTGCGCTGGCCGGGTCGCCGCCAAAGTCACGCATCAATTTATCGACCTCATCCAGCACCATGACCGGATTCGCACTGCCGCAGCGCTTCATGCCCTCCATGATCCGGCCGGGCATGGCACCGATATAGGTTCTTCTGTGACCGCGGATCTCCGCCTCATCCCGGATGCCGCCCAGACTGATCCGCACGTATTTTCTGTGCAGAGCCTCGGCGATGCTCTGGCCGATACTGGTCTTTCCGGTACCGGGTGCGCCCACAAAGAGCAGGATGGAACCGGACTGGGACTTCCGGAGAGCCATGACCGCAAGCTGCTGGATAATGCGCTCCTTCACCTTTTTGAGGCCGTAGTGATCCCGTTCCAGAACCGTTTCGGCATAATCCAGATCGATCTCCGGTGTCTCATCACAGGTCCAGGAAAGGGATGTGACAAAGTCCAGATAGTCATAGAGCATACCATACTCATGGCCATCCTTTCCTTCCTGCTTCATACGGTTCAGAACCTTTTCCGCCTCCCGGCGCGCGGTATCGTTCATACCGGATTCCCGGATTGCCATTTCAAACTTCCGGACATCGGAAACGTTCTCCGGATGCATTTCATCCAGTTCCCGCTGCAGGATCTCAATCTGCTTCTTTACCGCATCCTCACGGTACAGGCTCTCGTTCTGGAGCTGCTGCGCCTCCTCTGCCTCGGAGCCTGCATTGGTGAGCGCGATCATCTCATATACTGCTTTCTCGATCCGGGCATAGCGGTCCTTGACGGAATCGGTCATGACGATCTCCGCCTTCTCGTCCCAGTCCATATCCAGATAGCTGGCGATGGAGCAGGCAAATTCCTCCAGGTTTTTCCACTGCAGGACCACGGGACGCGCCCAGAGCCCCCACTGGTAATTGTGGGCAAAGCGAAGAAAATCGTTCCGGAGGGTTTCAAAAATCCGCCGTTTATCCGCACCGGTCAGGTCCTCATCATCCTCACGGATGCTGACATCTGCTTCGTAGGCGCCATCCGGCATTTCCACCGCATTCTGAATATTGCAGCGGGAAACAGTCCGGAGCTTTACACCGTCCTCTTCCTTCTCTTCTACCCGCGCCAGGACGCCCACCGGGAAGATGTTCTCCGGATCGAAGTTTTTCCCATCGCCCTGCTCCCGCAGGAAGCCGATGGCAAATTCCGTTCCCGCCTCAACCTTATCTTCGATATCCCAGTCCCGGAGGACATCCGATTTAAAATAAAAGATAACGTTGGGTAAAAAAATGTTGTCATATACAAAAATTGTGATCATTCAGTTGTTTCTCCTGCTGTATTTTTTTCCGATGATATTCGCAATCCGCTCCATTATTCTTCCGAATAAGAGCGGGTGCCTTCTTAAAAACCACAAGAAAGCCATTCCCGAAAACGAAAACAGCCTCCCTTGTAAAGGTACACCATTCCGGGAATGATTGCAATGTTTTCCTTTCGGTGTTATAGTAAACACATGGAAAACAAGGCAGAAAACATGATCGATCTGAACGCAAAAAAGAACGCTTCCCGGATGGGAATTGCGCTCATTCTTTTTATGTTTATCGGCGAAATATTCGTGCCCGCTCTGATGAGAAGTATCTGTGATGCCGCGGGGTGGGAAATACCCGATACGCCCGCAGCGAAGCTTCTTTTGGGGACACTCCCCATGTACCTGGTTGCCATTCCCCTTACCTGGCTGTTTATCCGGAAAATGCCCCGCCGGATTCCGAATCACCGCTCCCCGGCACCGCTCTGGTTCCTGATTCTGCTTCCCATCACCCTGTTCATCATGGTGACCGGCGGCATCATCGGCAACGGTCTGGTTGAAATCCTGCAGGACATCTTCCCTTTGACGATCAAAAACATTTCCGTGGATGCCGTAAACAAGGCACCCCTTTGGCTCCAGCTCACAATTGCCGTTCTGATCGGTCCGTTTTTCGAGGAGCTGCTCTACCGGAAGCTTTTGATGGACCGCCTCATGGTCTATTCCAGCCGGAATGCCATCCTGCTCTCCGCCATCTGCTTCGGTCTTTTCCACGGCAGCCTGCATCAGATTTTCTACACCGTGGGCATGGGTATCATTCTGGCCGGTCTGTACCAGAATACCGGAAACCTTCTGTTCCCCTGGGCTCTTCACGCGCTGGCAAATTTCATTGCCGGCATCCTTCCGGGCCTTGTCAAGGGCGCTTGGGCAAACACCTATTACACGGCATATATTCTCATCTGCTGCCTGGGTCTCGTTCTGCTCGTCATGCACCGCAACATGCTGAAACCGAACGATGAACCGCAGGATCTGCCCCGTGATCTGACCACACCGGCCATGTACAGTAACCCGGGAATGATCGCATATTATTCGGTCTGCGTCCTGTTTACGATCCTGTACATTGTTGGATGATGAACGATATTTATTCCTTATGATGCAAGGGAGGTAATCTATGAACCATATCACATTTAAGCCGAAGGGCGTCTGTTCCTTCCAGATAGATTTCGACATCGATGATGAAAAGAAACTGCATAACACGAGCTTTATGGGCGGCTGCAACGGCAACCTGAAGGCCATCGGCCGGCTGGTCGAAGGAAAGGATGCGGCAGAGATTGCCGATATTCTCCGCGGCAACCGGTGCGGCATGAAAGGAACATCCTGCGCCGACCAGCTTGCCAAAGCCATTGATCAGGCAATCAAAGCGTAAACCTACGAACGGCCGCTACGCATTCATCCACACGGGAGGTGCCTATGATCCGATCAGACAGTTTTCCCACACATGAAAAGGACGGTTTCGAATACCGGCGGGGGCATGCCCGGCCATTCGGTGCGACCCTCCTTTCCGATGGATCCGTCAATTTCTCCATCTATTCCAAAGACGCCACAGGCTGTGAGCTTCTTCTCTTCCACACGGGTGAAAAAGACCCGTTCTTCCGCATTGCCTTTCCGGAGGAATTCCGCATCGGAAATGTTTACTCCATGATCATTTACGGACTCAATTATGAGGAGCTTGAATACGGCTATTCCATGGATGGCCCGTTTGACCCGGAACGGGGACTCCGGTTTGACCGCCGGAAGGTCCTTCTGGATCCCTATGCACGTCTCATCAGCGGCCGTGACCGCTGGGGCGAAGCAACCGGCAGCATCCGGGGACGCGTGATTCCGGAGGATTATGACTGGGGAAACGATAAACCGCTCGAGATTCCCATGAAGGATCTTGTGATCTATGAAGCGCATGTGCGCGGATTTACCAAGGATCCCTCCTCCGGCGTGAAACGAGGCGGAACCTTCGCCGGACTCATTGAGAAGATTCCTTATCTCAAAGAGCTTGGCGTCAACTGCGTGGAGCTGCTCCCGATCTTTGAATTTGATGAACTGGAAAACACCCGCACCGCTGACGGAAAACGTCTCTTTAATTACTGGGGCTATTCCAGTGTCGGTTTTTATGCACCGAAGTCCGGGTACGCCGCCATGGGACCCTTGGGCCTTGCAGCCGAAGAACTGAAGAATACCGTAAAGCACCTGCATAAAGCCGGCATCGAAGTCATTCTGGATGTCGTCTTCAATCACACCGCGGAA
>CACYDN010000233.1 GCA_902773185.1 uncultured Lachnospiraceae bacterium
AGACCTCTGAAGGACCATACCGGGCCTCGGTGCTTAGCGATTCACGAGTGTACGTTCTTTGTACACGACGTGAGAGCTTAGCAAGCGGAGCGCTTTTTGCGAAGCGGCCGCTAGGGGTTGCCCGAGGACGAGCGAAAGCGATGTCCTGAAGAGGTCCTTATGTCCATCCTGCCACTATATTAATTTGCTAGGAACAAACCCGGCGTTTTCTAACGATACGCTTCTTCGCCGACCACGATCACTGGTGTGCCGGCACTGATGTTGTAGTAGATTCTCTCCGCAGAGGCGTAATCCAGATTGACGCATCCATGCGAGCCGTGGGTCTTGTAGCGTTCTCCCCCGAAGGAGGACTGCCAGGTAGCATCATGGAGCCCGTAGCCCCCGTAGAAGGGCATCCAGAAAGCCACATGCGACTGGTACATCGGAACCCCGTTCTCATCCGGGCGTCCCCGAAGATCCACCTCCCGGCCCTTATACTGCACCTCATATACACCAACCGGCGTATGCCGGCCGCTCTCCGTATAAAGGCCTGTCACACAGTCGCAGGTGTAAAACAGAGTTCCGCCGAGATAATAGTAAACCTTCTGGTTCACCAGATCCACTTCCACATACCCATCCTTCAGAAAATCACGAAACTCTCTCGCAAAGGCATACTCCGGTTTGCGAACTGTGCTAAGCCTGTCCATCAGATTTTTATACAGCGCTTCCGTTTCCGCTTCCACATCGATTTCATAACCGAATTTTTCCTGCTCTGCCGGAATCTCTACCCGGCCGAGGCGGGAAGAGGAAAAATCAACCGTATCATAGGTAATATTTTTCCGAAATGCCAGCATGCTTGCATAGGCACTGCAACGGCGTTTCAGCTCGGTCGGATCGAGATAATAAAACTTCCCGTCTTCCGTTTTCATGAGCCAACGGGATAGCGTCTCCGCATCAATTGTTTCGGATGATCCGTCGTAAAGCCAATAGGTAATCGTTGTTGCCAGAAAGTGATTCAGTTTTTCGGTCTGTTTCACGAGACGCTCCGAATCCGACATAAGAGCCGGTCGGATCAGATAATCCACACAGTCAAGATTGATTTCCCTCTCGCCCCTGTCCAGTGCTGCCGTAACCGCCTCGAATACCTTATCGGTATCCATCTCGGTTCCTTCCACTTCCGGAATGATTATCGCTTTCCCCTTTTCCAATGCCATGTAAGCATCCTGCGGTGCGCGTGTGGTTTCCTTCTGCATCTCCGGAAGTGCCATGAGTTCCTTTTTCAGCTTTTCGGAGTCATAAACCGTGACCGGCCGTATCGTTTCATTGCCATCTTCCGGAATAAACCAGAGAAAGGCATTCTGCCTGTTCTTGTAGGCTTCGATCCCCGCCGAATAATCCAGACCGAGTTCGAAACGGGATGCAGCAATTTCTTCTGTCTTATCCTCCGGGAAATGCAGGATGAGTTTCTCTTCCGGTTTCTCCAGACTTTTTTCCGCCGCAAGAGGCGTTTTCAGACTAAGCCCGGTATCATTAATACGTGAACCAGGCAGGAGGTGGTAATGAAAAAACCACACTCCTGCCAGATAGATGAGAGTAAGCCCTGATAATACGGATATGAGAATGATCCGCAGTTTTTTATGGCCCTTCTCTTTCATTTCACTCAGCCGATTGCCTTTTCATAAAGATCGGAAACAGCCCCCCAGTCAAGCACCTTGAAGAAAGCCTTGATATAGTCGGGTCTGAGATTCTTATATTTCAGATAGTAGGCATGCTCCCACACATCAAGTGCAAGAATGGGGGTATTCCCGGTTCCTTCACTGATCGGATTATCCTGATTGGGAGATGCGCTGATTGCAACCTTTCCATCCGGTGTTACGGAAAGAAATGCCCAGCCGGAGCCGAACTGGCCGGCTGCCAGAGCGGAAAGCTTTTCGATCACGGCATCCACAGAGCCGAAAGCCTCCTCGATTGCCGCCTTCAGCTTTTCCGAAATCGCACCCGGTGTGGGAGAAAGGGTTGAAAAATACAGATTGTGATTATAATAACCGCCGCCGTTGTTCCGGAGTGCCTTCCGAAGGCCCTCGTCCGCTACCGCATCCAGATTGCCCAGGATTTCCTCAGCCGTCTTATCGGCAAGGCCTGCCTTCTCTGCGGCATCGTTAAAATTCTTCGTGTAGGTTGCATGATGCTTTCCGTAGTGTGTCTCCACGGTAAGGGTATCCACATAGGGCTCCAGCGCATCCGCGGCATAGCTTAATTTCACCTGCTCAAACATAGTAAGTCCTCCTTTATCCGTTACTGTTTTTTCTTTCTTTTGTTACATTCTTCTCCTTTTCCAACTTACCATATTTTACCCTTATTCACAAGATAAATCTTGCGATAAAACCCATATTTCTGGTATATTGGTCTTATAGTGATTCCGATATTTCCCGCATAAGTTTTCTTATCTTTGCAGGACCGCAAACACCCTACACAGATTTCTGATTTACTGTGTTTTTTCGGATCACAATTTGCAGGAACTCGTTGAGGTGACGTACCATGAAACAGAAGAGCATCTTATTACCCAATGCGCTGATCGGCGTTCTGATGATCCTTCTTGTTCTTCCGCTCTTTATATTGCGGGAGATTCCTTCGTATGAGGTTCCTGCTTTTTATGTGGACTGCGATAGTAGCTGGCAGACCGAACTCGGCGAAATGAGTCTCTCGGATATTACCTTCACAGATGACGGGACAATCACACTCACCCGTACGATCAAAGCCGGCGACGTCCGAAGCGGAGATCTCTGCCTCACCAGTTCCAACATCAATTTCAATGTTTACGTAGATGAACGCCAGGTCTACCGTTATGAGCCCGACCTCCCGTGGATCTACGGTGCATCCTATGGCAATGATATCCACTCCGTCCCCATCACGATGACCGGCGGCGAGGCAGTCCTCCGGATTGAGGCTGAATCCCTCGGCACAGGTGTCTGGTGCGGATTCCGGGATGCACACTTTGAGAACGGGGCGGATTACGTCCGCCAGATGCTCTCCTCCCGGCTGACCCATTACTATCTGACAGCAATCATCTTCACCTTTTCCGTTATTCTGTTTGGCATGGGCTGGTTTTTTCGAAAGAGGGATTCCAAAAGACCTGAAACCGTTTCACTCGCCGTACTGGGTATTCTCTTCAGTCTCTGGACCGAAAGCAGCGACTATACCATCGTCCTCCTTACCGGACACGCAGGTCTGATCCGAGTCATCTCCTATTACTCGCTCCTGTTCCTTCCGATTCCCGGTATCACGTTGGTCTGCCACCTGACCAGAAACCCGAGGAATCACGTCCAGAAAGCCGTAGAGGTTTTGGTACTGCTCAATCTGATCTTACATATCAGCATGATCTACTGGGGAAAATATGACTATCATCATTTGCTCCTTGCTACACACATCAATCTGATCGTTACCATCATCCTCATCATTGCCGTGATTGTCGTCAGCATCAAAAAGAATACTCTAAGTACCGGAGCGAGCCGGGTTTTACTTGCTGCCTTTCTGATTCTTTCGTTTACGGGAATCATGGACATTATTCTGTTCTATACCGGCAAGTCCGAAAGAATGGCCGTTTTTTCCCGTTATGGTTTTCTGATCTTTATGGTCACAATCGGTTCCTATGAAGTCCGGGAATTCATCATTATGTTGCACACCAACCGCGAAGCCGATCTGATGAAACGACTGGCTCACCGGGACGGCCTCACAGGTCTGGAAAACCGTCTGGCCTTCACGGAATGGGAACGGAATCTGAAATCTCTGAAAAAGGGAAACTGCATCTTTATCCAGTTTGATATCAACAATCTGAAAGAGGTGAACGATAACTACGGACATGCTGCCGGCGATTCCTTTATCATTGCCGGTGCCAATGCGATCCATCAGAGTTTCGGTCCCTACGGCCGTGTCTTCCGTACCGGCGGGGATGAATTTGTGGCAATCCTCACCACTGTCGCACCTACGACAACCGATACACTGACCATAAACCAGGGAAAGCTGATCTGCAACAATTCACCGGATGTTCTCCTCCGCTGCTACGAAGCCTGCGAGAAGCATCTCCTGGAAATTCTCGATACCTATAATCAAACCTCCGGCACGCCCGTTCCTCTTGTCATTGCCTACGGCATGGCCGAATACAGCCTCGCGCAGGGAAATCCCGAAATGCAGGAACGGCTGGCTGACGAAAGAATGTATATGCACAAACGAATGCTGAAAAGTCGTTAACAAATTATTCACACTTATATTCATATATTATTCATATATCTATTGCACTTTCCTACATGTATGATATAATAAATAAAATGCGTTTTTTATTATAAAAACCTGCCTACCTGAACATAAGAGGGCAAAAATATGAAAAAAAAGTTTCAAAAAAACAGAGGGTTTTCTCTGGTCGAGCTGATCATCGTAATTGCCATTATGGCAATTCTGGCAGCAGCAATCGCCCCTGCCCTGATTCGTTACATCATGAAAGCCCGAAAATCAGATGACCGCGCTGCGGCCGATTCCATAGGTACTGCGCTTACCGCAGCCTACTCGGAAAACGAGGACGTTTACCGTTTTCTTCATGCTCAGTCCAACTGCATTTTCACCGATGGCAAAGAGGGACAGGGTGTTTACCGAATTGTCTGCTACATGCAGGCAAACCAGAGCACGAGCGGCTGGGAGAACGGTTCCGGTCTGACCAACTTTAATCACACCACACCTTCCGGCCAATATCTGGACGCCAACGGAAATGTTCAGAGCCTGTCGGGAAATGCTCTGACCGATTTTAATAATGAGGTCAATGACGGCATCAAGGAAACAGCTCTCATCTTATCCGAAACAATGGGCAATAAGATCTTCAAGCTGAAATTTACAAGCAGTCATCTGAACCAATGGATTGTTACCATTGACCAGTACGATAAGCTGCATATCTTTATCGGCGGCGGAATGACGTCCACATGCGAATACATTAATTCCAACCATCTGCTTTCCGGCGGTTCGGGACACCGAGTATATGAGGTTTGGCCCAATTGCGATTCACAGTACAATAAGCTTGACCAGCCACCGAAAAGCTTCGTCACAAATTAGTACGTAAAGAATGACCCGGGAGCATATTTCATCTCCCGGGTCATTATCATTTTGATCTTATTTTTTACCCTTATTTCCGGCTTTTCCGTCTTTCTTTCCGTCGGAGTTGTCGTTCTTCTTGCTGTCAGACTTATCTTCCTTCTTACTCTCCGGCTTCGCCTCTTTCTTTATATCATCCTTCTTGCCTTCGGATTTCGCTTCTTTCTTCGAATCTTCTTTCTTGCCTTCAGGCTTCGCTTCTTTCTTCGAATCTTCTTTCTTTGTATCTTCTTTCTTGCCTTCAGGCTTTGTTTCTTTCTTTTTGTCTTCATTCTTCCCTTCGGGCTTTGTTTCTTTCTTCGCTTCTTCTTTCTTACCCTCGGGCTTAACGTCCTTCTTATCCTTCTCTTTTGCCTTCTCCTTGGCCTTTTCCTTCGCCTCCGCCTTTTCCTTCGCCTTTTCGGCTTCCGCCTCCGCTTCGGCCTGTCTCGTCTCTTCCAGGATGATCTCGCTGGGCGTGGTAGAGAATTCTCTCATTTCCTCTTCTGTCATCGGCCGTTCGATCGGCTCAACATACTTGGACTCATAGAAGTGATAAAGTGCCTGGTACTCTTCACTGAAGCTGTCGCCGACATGTCCGTGCATTTCATCGAAATCCTGATCTCCGCCTACTCGTTTAATGACATGAAGGGCAATATTTGCCGAATGGGCGGATATCCGGTCAAAGCTGGCCAGAAGGTCAAAAAGCGCCACACCGCCCTCGATGCTGCAATCTCCTGTCTGCAGTCGCTCTACATGATGAGATTTAATGGTTTCCTTTAGTTTATCAATTGCCTCGGAAAGCGGTTCTACGCGAACAGCAAGACCCGCGTCATTTGTACGGAAAGCTTTAAACATGGTCTCCAGCGTGTAGGATACCGCAGATACTATGGTAACCGTTTCCCTGTGTCCGGCCGGTGAGAAATGTATACCCTTTTCGTTTTTCTCCCGGGCTACGTAGGCGATATTCATACAGTAATCGCCGATCCGTTCATAATCACTGATGGAATTCAGGATTTCGGATACCACAAGCTTGTCATCCGAGGTAAGCCTGTTCCGGTTTATCCGCACAATATAAGCCGACAGCTGCGTCTCGCAGCGGTCTATAAAGTCCTCATTGGCCTCAAGCATGGGAATCTTCTCCGGATCATATTCATAGATCAGGCTGGTGGATGTTACATAATTATCCCGTATAGCCTCACCCATCCTGTCGATGATGCGGCGGCACTGATCAAGTGCAATAGAAGGCGTATTGAGGAGCATATCATCCAATTCAGACATTTCCCGGTTGGAGGAACCTGCCGCCTCTTTCCGGACAAATTTATCCGTCAGGTCGGTAATCTTTTGGGTAAAGGGAAGAAGCACCAATCCGGTGATCAGATTAAAAGCAAGATGAAGATTGGCAATTCCATTCCGGTTTGCCACATGGGAAAACAACGGTATGCCGACGGTATAGTACACGCCAAACAGGACAAACATAGAAAGCAAAGCACCGAAAATATTAAACAGAACATAGGCGACAGTGATCCGCTTCGCCTGTCTGTTTGCGCCTGAACTGCCAAGGATCGTGGTAACGCTTTTTCCCAGATTCTGACCAATGACGATGGGTATGGCAATGCCAAAGGTTACCGTTCCCGTAACGGTCAGCGCCTGGAGAATACCGACAGATGCATTGGAACTGCGGAGCAGCGCCGTTATGCCAAAACCAATTGCTATACCCAGAAGCGGATTGGAAAATGTGTCAATTACCGAACAGAATTTTTCGGAGTCCTTTAGCGGCAGCAGTTTCTCTTCCATGAGGGCAACCCCATAGAATAAAAGGCCCAGGCCAACCAGAACGCCGGCCATATTTTTCATTTTCTTTTTTTTGGAAAACAGGGTGATGAATGCGCCAATCACCACAAAAACAGGGGCGATTCCGGAGGGACGAAGCATTTGCAACGCAATATTTCCCTCTCCCAGGTCACCCAGACGAAGAAATTGAGATGTGATGGTACTGCCAAGATTGGCACCGAAAACAACCGGTATTGCCTGCACAAGCTTCATGATACCGGCATTGACGAAACCCATGAGCATGATTGCCGTAGCCGAAGAACTCTGCAGGATAGCCGTTATACCGGCTCCCACCCCCCAGCCGCCGAGATATCCGGCGCCGCCGTTTTTCGAGGTTGTTTTTCGTTCGAGCACACGTTCCAGATGTGAACCGGCAAGCTTTTCCAGAGACGAGCTTGTCAGGCTCATCCCAAACATAAAGAGGCCGATGCCTCCAAAAAGTGTAATTACCGCTAATAGGTCCATAATATCTCCGTTCGTTTTATTCGCAGTCGATATCAATGTACCATATTCTGTTATCCGTGTCAAAAGATAATATGATGTTGGGGTCAAAAGGTATTTTGCCCCCAACTGATGTCTACGCACGACTACATTGCTTTGCAATTCCCGTCGTGCTAAAAACATTCGCAATCCGCATGTTTACTATGTAAACAGCTACTTGCTCATGTTTTAGCGGTCCTCAGATAAAAATGTGCTTTTGTGCAAGCACAAGCACATTTTTACCTTTTGACCTTGACATCATA
>CACYDN010000234.1 GCA_902773185.1 uncultured Lachnospiraceae bacterium
CAAGGCCATGCTGAATTATGTTTCCGAGCATAATAAGGATTTTGAGCCTGATTACGGCAAAATGAGCCCGACCTCCATTGCGGCGATCATCCGGGCGCTTGTGGCACTCGAAGTGGCAGGCGGCGACAAGTTCTTCGGTGAGACCGCTCTTAATATCATGGATCTCTTTGCAATCGGTGCCGGCGGAAAGGGTATGATCAATATCCTGGACAGTTCAAGTCTCATCAGCAATACCAAACTTTATTCCACCTTCCTTCTGTGGCTCCTTTCCGAGCTCTTTGAGCGTCTGCCGGAGGTGGGAGACTTAGACAGACCGAAGATGATCTTCTTCTTTGATGAAGCGCATCTGCTCTTTAACGATGCACCCAAAGCGCTTCTGGAAAAGATTGAACAGGTTGTAAAACTCGTTCGTTCCAAGGGCGTTGGCGTATACTTCTGTACGCAGAATCCGCGGGATATTCCCGATGGGGTTCTGGCACAGCTCGGTAATAAGATCCAGCACGGTCTCCGGGCTTACACGCCGGCGGATCAGAAGTCCGTAAAGGCAGCGGCAGCTTCCTTCCGGGAGAACCCGGGCTTTAACACCTTTGATACCATCCTGAATCTGGGAACCGGTGAAGCGGTCGTATCCTTCCTGGATGAAAAGGGTATTCCGGGTATGGCGGAGAAGGCATACATCCTTCCGCCGGCCTCATCCTTCAGTTCGATATCCGATTCCACAAGAGATAACCTTGTGAAGGGAAGCATCCTGTATTCCAAGTATTATGAGTCGATCGATCCGGATTCCGCTTATGAATTCCTGGTACGTATGGGAATCGAAGAGGCGGAGGAATATGAACGGCAAAAGAAGGAAGCCGAGGAAGAAAAACAGCGCCTGAAGGAAGAAGCGGCAGCCGAAAAGGAAAAGGCCAGACAGGAAGCGGCCGAAGAAAAAGCCCGTCAGAGAGCTGAGCGAGAGGCACTTCGTGAGAAGGAACGTGAAGCCCAGAGAGCGGAGCGCGAGGCACAAAAGAAGAGGGAAGCCGAGGAGCGTAAGAAAAAGCAGGCCATCAATTCCGTAGGCAACTCCGCAGCCGGAACCGTCGGCCGCGAAGTCGGCAAAAACGTCGGAAAATCCTTCGGGAAATTCGGAAAAACCCTCGGCGGAAACGTCGGCGCAAGCTTGGGAAGGGGAATCTTTTCCACGTTATTTAAGCATTAATTAATGTGTTAACAGAACAGACAGTCTGAAAACAGAGTCTCTGAAGGACCGTCACGGGTCTCGGCACTTAGCGATTCACGAGTGTATTATACGAGTGAGAGCTTAGTGTCCGCTAGGGGCACCCGTGAAGTGCGAGAGCTGTGTCCTGAAGAGATTCTGGTTTCGGACTGTCGTTCGGGATAATATTAAGAGGAAAAGCATGAGCAATCTATTGATCAAATGGTTCGTGAAGGACTGTGAAAATGTAAAGGATGAAACTGTCCGACAGCGTTATGGAGTAGTAGCCGGCGCTGTCGGCATTTTCTGCAACCTGCTTCTGGCATCCATTAAAGTGGTGCTGGGTATTTTGACCGGAGCCATCTCGATCGCCGGCGATGCCGTCAATAATCTTTCGGATTCGCTGTCCTCCATCGTGACACTGGTCGGGTTTAAGGTATCCGGCAAACCGGCAGATCGGGAACATCCCTACGGACACGGCAGGGCGGAATATATTGCGGCCTTTATTGTGGCGGCTGCCGTTGTGGCCATTGCGCTCGAGCTTCTCAAGTCCTCTGTCAGCAGCATTATGCATAAGGGGGAAATCGATGTCAGACCGGTTACGATCGTAATCCTGATCTGTACCATTCTTGTGAAATTCTGGATGGCGCATTTTTACACCATGGTCGGAAACCGCATCCATTCGGAAGTCACGAAAGCGGCGGCCATGGACAGCCGTTCTGACTGTATCATTACCGGTGTGGCGCTGATCTCGGTCACATTGGTTCTTCTCTTTGATATCAACATAGACGGATACGCAGGCGCGCTCGTAGCGCTGTTTGTTATCTGGTCGGGACTGAAAAGTGCGAAGGAAACGATAGAGCCGCTTCTAGGCAGCGCACCGGATCCGGAGCTGGTACAGGAGATAGAGGATACGGCAAAGGCACATCCGGAGATTCTCGGTGTGCATGACCTTCGGGTACATGAATACGGACCCAGCAGAAGGATTGCCTCCCTCCATGCTGAAATATCCTGTGAGGTGGGTATGATCCGAGCGCACGAGATCGTGGATGCCATTGAGCGGGAAATTGTGGAAAAGCATCTGGTAAATGAAATTACGATCCATACCGATCCGGTCGATCTTAAGGATCGGGACCGCACGAAACTGGAAAATAAGGCTATGGAAGTTCTTCGGAATCTGGGGGTGAAGGAAGTACATGATTTTCGGCTTCTGAAAACCAGAGACGGCGAGAGACTGGTCTTTGATGCGGTTGTAGGGTATGAAACGAATATAACGGAAGATATGATCAAGGGTGCTCTTTTGGATGAACTAAGTACGGAGCATCCCGATCTGACCATAACGCTTCAGTTGGACAAAGCATGATGGAGGAAGTATGAAGAAATCAGAAATCTGGAAAATTCTTGGGATAGAGGCAACCGATGATAAAAATGTAATCAAAAAAGCCTACCGGGAAAAACTCGGTACGGTACATCCGGAGGATGATCCGGAGGGATTTATGCTTCTCCGGGAAGCTTATGAGGCGGCAATGTCCGATGAAGGAGAAGATGATCTGCCGGAACAAGACGAGGATGGGGAAGAAGGAAAAAGAGTACTGTCCCCTGCGGAGCAGGCTCTCCGGGATAGGTTGGAAGCCATGTACGGGGATTTTTCTGTCCGGATCGATGTGGAAAAATGGAAAGAGCTTTTTGAAGAAAACTACTTTGTTTCTCTGGAAACGGGAGAAGAGGCGGAAAGAGGTCTTCTGGAATTCCTGATGGATCATATCCGCGTGCCGCATAAGGTGATGAAGTTCATCATGGAACACTTTGAAATCGACAGCCGCCGGGCGGAGCTTTGCGAAACATACCCGGATAAGTTTATCGATTTTATTATTCAGAATGCGACCTACGATGATCGGCTCGATTATGAGCTCTTTGATCCGACCGGAGAGGATGTGGATGAATACATCGAAGGCTTCTACCGCATGAGCTATGCCGGTGAGGAGGGAAACCACGAGCAGGAGGAAAAGGAGCTGGAGGCACTCAGAAGGTGTAAAACACAGCATCCGTTTTTGAATAACTACCTGTACGGACGCCGGCTCCGGGAACTTTATGAAATCTGGCAGAATACGGAAGAACCGAAGGCACCCTTCCATGAAATGTTTGCGGAAGAACTTGCTGAGCTGCAGACAAAGCAGGATTCCCTTCTGGAGCAGTATCCCGAACAGCAGGAGATTCTCCGCGGTTCGGCGGTTTTTGCGCGGATGCGTTCCGATACAGAGCTTATGGAAAAACGTGTGGAAAAGCTCCTGCAGATTGAACCGGACAGTGTACGGAACCTGATGCATAAGGGAAAGCTCCTGATGATGCAGGAAAAGTATAAGGAAGCAACGGATACCTTTATGGAAGTCCTGCAGAAGGACCGTTTCCACGAGGCAGCATATTATTCCATGCAGGAAGCAAATGAGGCGCAGATCAATCAGCTAAGGAAGATCATCGAGGAGAATCCGGAGGACGATGAAAAGAAACTGGATCTTGGCTGGTGCCTGTTCCAGAACGACCGGTACGAGGAAGCGCTGGAAGCCATAAAGGATGTGGAGCCGGAGGGCAAATCCGCCTATGGATATCAGAATCTGTCCGGACGTCTTTACCTTTATACCGACAGGCCTGAAGAGGCGCTGGAGCACCTCACAAAGTGGGAAGAGGAAATCCATAAGGTGGATCCCGAGGATATGTCGGAGGAGAGTATTACCCGGCGCAAAAGGCTGTCTCTTTCCCGGTATCTGCAGGCGGATGCCAAACGGCGTCTGAAGAAATATGATGAGGCGAGAACTCTTTTGGAAAGTGCACTCGAGGTCAATAAGATGGAGGGGCTTGAGGTCGATATTACCGAGCTCCGGATCCGCGTGGATTACGAGGACTGGAAGCTTTCGGAGTGCTTTAAGGAAACGGAAGAGCTGCTGAAAAAGGATCCGTTTAACCAGGCTGCACTTCTGTTTCAGGCAAAGTGCCTCTACCAGTTTGATCAGAACCGGGAGGCATATGGTGTGCTGAGCCGTCTCCTGGATATCAATCCCTATGAGGAAGAGGGATGGGTTGTGAAAACATGGATTTTGATGGAGGCACGTCAATTTGAGGATGCGCTCTCGCTTCTGGATCATACAGAGGAACTGGGCCTTAGGACCACGAAGCTTCTGGAACTGAAGGGAAAGATCGCACACAGGATCGATAAGTTCCAGCTGTCCTACGATGCATATACCGAAGCACTTGAGGTGGCGAAGGATGACGGTGCCCAGAGCCGCGCCTATGCAGGCCGGGTGGCAGCGCTCTGCTGTATGGGACGCCTGGATGAAGCAAAGACACTTTACGAAGAAATCTTTGAAGTCAGGGGTTATGATACGGATTTCCTGACGGACTACGGGGAACTGCTTGTTCGGATGGGGGACCTTGATGGGGCTTCCCGGTTTTTGAAGGAGAGAGTAGCGGAGCGTTCGAAAAAGACAAGGGACTGGCCTTCGCAGATCATGCGGATGAATCTCTGTTGCTTTTACGGGAATGAAGGCTATGTGGAAGAGGCATACAAACTGTTTCGGGAAGGGATTCAGGCAATCCCGGATGATGTGAATGCTTATCGCTGCATGGTGGAAGTTCTGATGGAACACGGCCGGGAAAAGGAAGCGGCGCAGCTGATGGCGCAGGGACTAAAGAGCAATCCGAATGAAAATCCATCCCAATACGGCCTCTATCTGATGGCACTTGCGGAGGCAAATCACGGTGATCTTTCCGGGTATCAGGATGTGGTGGATAAGGCAAAAGCCTTTTTTGAAGACAGGAGCCGTAAAATCGAGGACTGGGACCGGGAGTATAGCCGGAAGGCGGAATTCTATTACGCCATCCAAAATTATGAAGAAGCGCTGAAGATGACCGAAGAAAGGCTGGATCTCTATCGCGATACCTATTACTGTTTTGTTGACCGGCATACCGCTTTGTACATGAAGGGACGCATCCTTTCGAAAATGGGCAGGCATAAGGAAGCTGCGGACTGTTTCCGGAAGGCACTTGAGATTTTCGGACATCATAAACTGTATACGGATTTTCTGGCGCAGGAAGAAAAACTACAGGCAGAAGAGGAATAAGAATTATGTATAAATATGTGTTCTTAGACCTGGACGGTACGATCACGGAATCGGCACCGGGAATCCTTTCTTCGGCAAGATATGCGCTTGGAAAACTGGGAATCCCGTCGGGAGATGCGGAAAAGGAGCGGGCCTTTATCGGCCCGCCTCTTACGGTCGGTTTCCGGGAACTTTACGGTCTCGAAGGGGAAACTCTCGCTTTGGCCATCCGGTATTATCGGGAGTATTATATTGCGGGGGCCTATAAGGATGCGCCGCTTTATGCGGGAATCGAGGAAACTCTGCAGGCTCTGCATGATGACGGAAAACTCCTTTTTATTGTGACGTCCAAGCCGAAATATATTGCGGAAAAGGTTGCTGCACATTTCCGGCTGGAGCGATTCCTTTCCGGCGTGATCGGACCGGATGGGGAAAAGAATCAATCGGGGAAAGAAGAGCTGATCGAGGAAGCGGCCACGCAGGTGATCGGCCTGCTTGAAGAAAAGGGAATGGCCGAATCCCTCACATTGCAGGATGTTTACAGGGAAGCCGTCATGATCGGCGACCGGCGGTATGACATGGAAGCGGCGAAGAAGCTGGGGCTTCTTGCCATCGGTGCTCTCTACGGGTACGGTTCGAGAGAAGAGCTTCTGGAGGCCGGTGCGGATCATATAGCGGAAAGACCGGAGGATATTGTTATTTACGTAGGAAGCGGAAGAAATTCCGGCTTTCTCAGCTTAAACTCAGTATAGTAGCGGAAACCGAGAGAAGCGGCGCGCCCGGCTGCGGCGGAGAATTCCCAACCAATGTGGAGGAGGTCATGGCTGTCACTGCCGAAGGTCAGAATTTCGCCGCCCATATCATGGTAGAGCTTCAGAATTTCCTCGTGGGGATGGGCGAAGTCCATGCCGCGGTACAGGCTGCCGGTATTGATCTCGATGCCTTTTCCGCTTTCGATGATGGACCGGAAGATTGCTTCAAAGATTTCGAGATAATCCTTTGCCCGGAAGTTTTCCGCTTTGGTGGGACCGTAGCGGAGAATATAATCCAGATGACCGTATACGTTATAATCCCGAAACTTTGTGACGGTTTCAAGAATGGTTTCAAAATACCTAAGGTATCCTTTTTTCTCCTCATACTGCTCAAAGTAAGCAGGGTAGTAGGGATCGTAACCATCGACAAAGTGCGTGGAACAGATGATGAAATCCAGCTCCGGATAGCTTTTTGAAAAATCCGAGAGCTTCGAAATGGTTTCCGGCATTACGCCCTGCTCGATTCCGATGCGGAGATCGATGGAGGAAGCATATTTTTCCCGAAGAGAGGTCATGGCCGGAATATAGTTTTTCATATCCAGATTAAAATCAATATCACCCGGAAGGGCAGGGTGATCCAGATCGTTGTGATCGGTGATGCACAGGCTTTCCATGCCCTGAGAAATTGCTTTTTGAATGAGTTCTTCCGGCGGTGTTTTGCAGTCACCGGAAAATGCTGTATGTAAGTGATAATCGGGAATCATAGGTTTTCCTTTCCAAAACGGTTTATTCGGGCGGCGTTCGCTTTGACTTTTCAGCCGCCGCCAAGGGAATCTGACGGCAATTTGATTTACATAAGATAATCAGATTACAATTCACATTATATCATAAACAATTCGTGGGGGACAACTTCGACATATCTTTTGAAATCCCTTATAAAATGACTTGAAATCTGACGTCAAAAATTGTAATATTATTGTATGCCACGTAACCGGGCTATGGAGGTTTCATTCCGAAAACTCTTATCTCGGTGCGTATGAATAAAATTCACAGGAGGATTTAGAAATGGCAGTAAAGGTAGCTATCAATGGTTTTGGCCGTATCGGACGTCTTGCATTCCGTCAGATGTTTGGCGCAGAGGGTTATGAGGTTGTTGCAATCAACGATCTGACAAAGCCTTCCATGCTTGCACATCTTCTGAAGTATGATACCGCACAGGGCGGTTACTGCGGAAAGATCGGCGAAGGACTTCACACTGTTTCCGCTGATGATGAAGCAAATACGCTTACTGTAGACGGTAAGACTCTGCAGATCTATGCAAAGGCAAACGCAGCAGAGCTTCCCTGGGGAGAGATTGGTGTAGATGTAGTTCTGGAGTGCACAGGCTTCTACTGCTCCAAGG
>CACYDN010000235.1 GCA_902773185.1 uncultured Lachnospiraceae bacterium
AGGAAGAAGATGCATCCCACCACAGGCGAGAGCCAGGTCAGGATGGGAATCCTGTCCGGCCGAAGAATCACAAGGCTCGGATAGTAGGCGATGAAAGCAATCGGGATTATGAAAGTAAAGATGAACCGGAACACCGAACCGAAGATCGTGATCGGGTATTTCGCATAATCCCTGAGTTTATAAGCCAGATCCAGAATAAAGAACGAATTGTGGATCCAGAAGCAGGTGGCGGCGGCTGCATTCTGCAGAGCAATCATGATGAGAGATGCTGTGAGCAGGAATACGATCAGCTTCAAAAGGGCAAGCACCGAAAAAGCGAGCGGCATATGGTGCCATGCATAGGCAATCGTGCCGATGCCGAAGAAAAGCTGGCCGAGCCCCTTTACATCAAATACCTCCGACTGATAGTAGAAAAACAGATTGATGGGCCGGAAACAGTATTTGATGAAATCTCCGGAGTATACCTGCTGCCGAAGCGCCCAGTTATTGTCAAAGAGGCACTGTACCGGCGTCAGGGATACCAGTGAGAAGCCATAGAGAAACAGCATTTCGTAATAATCCCATCCGTTGATGGAGGGGAAGTTCCGGAATAAGATCCAGAAGCTGATGAACCCCGTGACGTTTGTAGCAATCATACCGAGCGTCGAGATGATGAAGTCGGAACGATAGCTCATCTTACTCTTCAGATCCTGAACCAGGATTTTCCGGTAAATCCGTAGATAGAAGCGGAGTCCGTGTTTGCCGGACCATTGTGTTTGATTCATCGGTGTCCGGATGGCATCGGTGTTTTTTATACTGTTCATAAGATCACCCCCCGTTTACCGTAATCTGTCGCACGGATTTTGACCAGAAGGCCCGACTCAGCGTTCCGAGGAAGATGCACCAGAAGAGCTGGAGTCCCAGAATCATGAGTACATCCGGGCCTGTCTCCTTGCCGAGCAGGATCGTGAGCGGCGCGTTGTATATGGACTGGAAAGGCAGGAAATAGACTGCCGTCCGAAGACCTTCCGGAAAGAAGGCTACCGGAATCGTTGCACCGGAGAGCAGAAGTACGATCACCTGCTTCATCATGTTGATGCCCCAGATGGATTCCGTAAAAAGACAGATCGTACCGACAATGAAATCAATACTGTAATTGATCTCGAGTGCCATGATTACCGATATCAGAAAGACCGGAAGATTCCATCCGAGTGGAATCGTGCTTCCGGTAACCAGCCGGACAATGATCATGGTCGGCAGGAAAGTTACCAGGAAGTGGGATACCAGTGTGCCGGAATAGGACCAGAAGAGGTAACTCCGGTATTCCATGGGCTTCAGAAGGTTCAGGACCATCTTTCCGCTCTGGATATCCCGGCCGATCTCCCAGACGGCATAAATTTCCAGGAAGGTGTAGAGGGCGGAGGCCAGAACCAGGTAGATCAGCGTATCGGAGAAGGTCATGCCGTTTACCCTGTCCGTTCCGGCGGAGGCATAGATTGCTTTCCACAGGTGATAGATTACGATCAGGTAGAGCATGTTGCCGATTACCATCACGAAGAGGGACATCCGAAACTGTACGGTTTCAATCAGCCCGGCCCTGAGGAGGGTTAAGTATTTTTTCAGTTTCACGCAGCGCCGCCTCCTTTCTTTTCCGTTTTATCGTCAGTATCGGCATTTATTTTTGCAGACTCGATTGCATCCGCAGCCGGATCGGTGCTTTCTCCTTCGTAAATCTTTCGAATGACCTCTTCCGTGGAGATTTCCTCGAGCTGCATGTCTTTGATCCGGTAGGTATGCTGAAGCTCGCCCAGAACATCCATGACCTTCCGCTTTTCTTCATCCACAAGGACGGTGATCCATTCTTTATCCTCGGTCATGTCGACGGTACAATCGGGCAGCATGGCGGTAATCTCATCCCGGTGCTTCTTCATATCGCCGCCGAGTCCCAGCTTCAGAGTCCGGTAGGATCCGAAGAAGCGTTTCAGATGTTCGATATCGTTGTCGTAGAGCATCTTGCCGTGGTCAATGATAACAATCCTCCGGCAGAGCGCATCGACGTCGCCCATATCATGCGTTGTCAGAATAACCGTTGTGCCTTTCTCCCGGTTGAGTGCGTGGATCAGCGTCCGGATTTTGGATTTCATGGAAACATCCAGACCGATGGTCGGTTCATCAAGGAAGACAATCTTCGGATTGTGCAGGAAGGCGGCCAGGATATCGCTGAGAGTCCTTTGGCCCAGGGACATCTGGCGCACAGGCTTATGAAGCAGGGGCTCGATATCCACGAGGGACCGATAGAGTTCCATCATATCCTTGTAATCCTGATCGGGAATCATATAGATATCCTTCAGGATTTTAAAGGATTCGATGAGCGGCAGTGCCCACCAGAGCTGTGAACGCTGTCCGAAGACAACGCCGATTTCCTGGGCGTTCCGGGTGCGGTTCTTATAGGGAACAAAACCGTTAACCAGGATTTCTCCGGAGGATGGCTCCAGAACACCGGTCATCATCTTGATCGTGGTGGATTTTCCTGCACCGTTAGGGCCGAGATAGCCCACGACCTCACCGCGGCCTACGGAAAGGGTTACATCCTTTACGGCAGAGACGGTTTTGTAATCTCTGGAGAAAAGATCCTTCAGGCTGCCCCGGAGACCTTCGTGACGGTTCAGAACCTTGAAGTCCTTGCATAAGTTTTTCATGATGATAGCCTGCTCAGCCATGGTGAACACCTCCTGTACGAATGGTTTCTTTGGTTGAAAGATTGTTGAAAAATGCCCTGTTAAAATGTCCTTGCGTTTTTCTCTAAATACAAGTATATTGTTTTAAGACTGGCAATTCCACCCAGTTAATGCGCTATTTTAATAACAATATTATTTCTGTGTGGAAGATTGTTATGGTATTGTGGAAGATGTCTGACACCTGTCAGAATCTATGTGACACGACATTTTTCTGTTTTTTTGACAGTATGAAATACGGATGTAAAGGAAAAACGTGACAGGATAGTAACCTGGCAATCAGTCATTATAAGAGAGGAAACAGCTATGAACAGGGACGTTATGGGTCTCATCATCAAGCGGGATGATGGATCGGAAATTGTAAATTACGATAATCCTTCCTTTCCTTCGTATATTTACGATGGATGGATCAAGCCGCGGGTGACCTGGGAAAAGGTTCCGCATTTTCATGAGGATATCGAAATTGTCACGGTGAAGTCGGGGAAGATGGCTTATTCCGTGAACGGAAGGGAAATCCCGCTTTCGGCCGGGGATACCATCATGGTGAATTCCAATCAGATTCATTTCAGTATGAGCGTGGAGGATATGACGGCCCAGTATGTGATCTTCATTATCCATCCGAGTGTTCTCATGTCCTCTGTCGCAGTGGAGATGCAGGCCGTGCGGCCGATCATCGATAATCCGGATCTTCCGTATCTGGGCTTTTGGGGTATCAATGAATATACAAAGGAAATATATGAGCTCATGAAGGATCTTCCCGAAATCCGTCAAGATGCTTTTAAGGTGACCATGCGATTTTTCCAAATCTGGGAAGTCATCCGGAAGAAGGCCGGGCATTTCATGTCTGAAGAAGAGGTGATGTCCGATCCCAGAATGCATCTCTTCAAGACGATGATGCACTATATCTCTGTGAATTATAAGGAAAGCGTGACGCTGGCCGATATTGCAGCCAGTGCCAGTGTCAGCAAGTCACTTTGTAATGTTTTGTTTAATCAGTATGTGGGCGAATCGCCAATCAATTACCTGATGCATTTCCGGTGCAGGAAGGTTGCGGAATACCTCCGGTCCACCCCCATGACGCTTACGGAGATTGCGCAGCTGACAGGGTTCAACGGGGTGAGTTATATGTCGGAAACCTTCCGCAAATTCTTCGAGAGTTCGCCCAGAGAATACAGAAAGCAGTTCGCATAGGAGGCAATAATAATGACCTCTTGAAAAGCAAGAATCTGTTGACAATATGCTGAAACCGTTCTAAACTGTTTTTGGACATAAGAATGATTTTCAACATGACAGATCATCTTTCCGTATCTGTGAAAGATAGATACGGGAATCTGAAAAAATCTAAATGAAAGGAAGTGGCCTCATGGAATCTGACAGTCATGATCAGAGTATACCGATACGCATCGGCAGAGAATTAGAGAGCCGCTTCTTTTATTTCTAAACGGCTCATCATATTTCTCCGCCTGTATAAGTTCTATACCGTAAATTTGTTTTCCGCAGCGTGTTTTTTGTGTGCATAATTTGGCAGGACTATCGCTATACCCAAAGTGGGTAAGCAGTTGGTTCGGTTATTTAGGAACCGCTGTTCCGGCATGCATCGACTGCAGGAAAACCGTACGCAGAAAATCGTAGCAAGGAGGAATATCAAAATGGAAGAAAGAGATTTTGATGTCAAACTGCTTCCGGAGCTTCTGGAAGAGCGGCGGTTTGTGGAAGCCCGCTCCGTCCTTTCCGAAATGAATCCCATTGATATAGCGATAGCACTCGGCGAAGTGCCCGAGGAAAGCCTTCTCAAGCTGTTCCGCATTCTCCCAAAGGAGATTGCGGCAGATGTTTTCGTGGAAATGGACAGCGATGAACAGGAGCTTCTCATCAAGGGCTTTTCGGATGCCGAGCTCCAGGCGGTCATCCGGGAAATGTATGTGGATGATGCCGTTGACCTGATCGAAGAAATGCCGGCCATTGTGGTGAACCGTATCCTCAGGCATACGGATCCGGCAACCAGAAAGGAAATCAATGAGCTTCTCAAATATCCGGAGGACAGCGCGGGAAGCGTGATGACGACGGAGTATATGAGCCTCAAAAGCTCCATGACCGTGGAGGATGCTTTCGAGCGGATCCGGAAGACGGGAGACGAGAAAGAGGATATCTATACCTGTTACGTGATGGATCCCAACCGGAAACTGCAGGGAATCGTCAGTGTCCGGGAGCTTCTTCTTTCTGACAGGAATCAGCTCATCGGCGATCTGATGGAGACCAATGTGATCTCCGTCACAACGCTGGCTGACCAGGAAACAGCCGCCAAGCTTTTTGATAAGTACAATCTGACAGCTCTGCCGGTAACGGATACCGAGGACAGGCTGGTGGGCATCATCACCGTAGATGACGCCATCGATGTCATCCAGGAGGAGAATACGGAAGATATCGAGAAGATGGCTGCCCTGCTTCCGCAGGATGAGACCTATTTTGAAACGACCGTCCTGCAGCATGCACGGAACCGTTTGCCCTGGCTGTTTATTCTGATGTTTTCCTCCATCATGACAGGACTCATCATCGAGCATTATGAAGTGGCCTTCCAGACTATGCCGCTTCTCGTAGCGCTGATGCCCATGCTGATGGATACCGGCGGAAACTGCGGTACCCAGGCTTCCACGCTGATGATCCGTGGTCTGGCGCTGGATCAGATCCGTCTGTCGGATTATGTGAAGGCGCTGGGGAAGGAGCTTCGTGTAGCCCTTCTCGTGGGAACGTGCCTCTCCATCGTCAACGGTGTCCGGGTATATATTCAGTATCATGATGTAAAGCTCGCCTTTGTGATCGGCAGTACGCTGCTGTTCGTGGTCATGGTTGCCAAGTGCCTCGGCTGCACCCTGCCCATGCTGGCGAAAAAGTTGAAGCTGGATCCGGCCATCATGGCCTCGCCTCTCATGACCACGCTTGTGGACGTGAGTGCGGTATTCATCTACTTCCAGATTGCCACCGCAGTCCTTCTGTAAATGGAAAAAGCGGCTTATAATATCCCTCTGTAAACAGGAACAGAATAATTCCCGTTTATTTATAGTATCCGACCCGTGTGCGGGCGGATTCCATGATTCGCTCGCGCACACTTTCGGGCTCCAGAACAACTGCGGAGCTTCCCAGACTGTGGATCCAGGAGATGAACTTATTGATGCCGATCACATCGTCCTCGTAGAGAACGGAACCGTCCGCCTGCGGTGTAAGATGCGCCTCGGCGCGTTCGCCCAGCTCCAGCCTTACCCGGGGAATCACGCCTGCTTCATCGTAAATCTTTACGCGGACGTGGACCGGCTCACTGTTTTCCATACCCCACATCCGGCCGAGACGGTCCAGAATGGCGGCGTGCTCGGGAAGCCGGGCAACCGAATGCCTGGTCAGCTCGGCATGGCGGATTCTGTCCAGTCTGTACGGCGTAAGCCGGTCCTCTTCATAGGTGATCACATAAACCAGATGATCGCTCACACTATGAACTACGGCAAGCGGTTCGATGGTCTTGAAACGGATATCCCCCTTGGCCGTCACATAATTGATCTTTACGGCACGTTCACGGCGGATGGCCTCCTCAAAACGGCGGAGCGTTTCTTCTTCCCGGATCGTAAAGTCAGCTGCCTGGTTTTTCACCAGGAAGTCGTTCTTTTTATTTTCCCGTAAGAATTCATCCAGAATATTTTTTTCCATGCCGCTGAGCGAAATCGTGATGCGGTCACTTTCCATGTAAAAGGAATCGCTTTGCACGGCGGAAAGACGGATCTTTTTGAGGAAATCAAATATGGTTTTCCGGAAGGCCTGGTTGGAGCGGGTACGCTCCGCAAGAACCGGAAGGAAATTCTTTACCATGGCCAGCGTGTCCTCGGACATGGGGATGAGGGAGAGTTCCATCCGGAGCTTTTCCATGTAGGATAGAAAATCCTCCTCGGCAAGATTGCCGGTGGGGGCATCCAGCCAGTTATCCTCGAACTGGTCCAGAAGATCCTGAACCATCTCGCCGGAGGTGTCACTTTCCTGCTCCGTGAAGAGCGGGAAAAGACGGTCGCGGTTTTCCATGATGACAGAGAGGTCATCGACGATGACACCGTAGGGAACATCCAAGGCGGCTGCCAGTTCTTTGGCGGTATAACTGTACTGATCGGAGGAGAGAAGACAGATGATCGCGTTCAGACGGTGCAATGCATTTTTCATTTCCGGTTTCATGTTACAGCACCTCCTTCTTTGCTTCATCGTTTTGATCTATGGTTTCGCCGTATCTCGTGAGAATCCGCTCTGCGGAATCAAGGGCCAGCTTCTGCAGGGAAGCGGGACCCAGGATTTTTACGCTCTTTCCAAAGCTGCGGAGATATTTGAAAAAGTCTGCCATACCGCGGACAGTATCTTCGTAAAGAATGGCACTGTCTGTGCGGGTGACCTTTGCATAGCGCCTTGTCCGCCGGAGTCTCTCCAGCTTTTCCTCCACATTGAAGACCCGTTCGAATTCCACGGAAACCTTTTCGGCAGGCTCGGTGGAGACGGAAAACATTTCATCGTACATCCGCATATAATAGGGATTCTGGAATAGCGTGTTTTCTTCATCCATCGCGCGGATATCAAGAATTCTGCTGCAGATGAGCGTCGTATCGTATTCCTTTCCCGGCTCTTTTCCGATCAGATAAAGACGCCGTTTATCGGCGGCATAGAAGAACAGGCCTGTCAAAAAGGAAAAGGTTCTGGTAAATTCACCGGTCTGATAGGTGACGGACAGAAGCCGGGTGGAAAAGGGAATGCCCCTGAGCTTTTCCAGATCCTGCTCCAACTGAGGCATACGGATGCGGCGGAATCCTACCGTACGGAACTCCTTGCCGGTTTCGTCCGCTTCGCGGTAGAAGGCGAGGGAAAGCCGGTCTGCAATATCCTTTAGTTCGTCGGAGAAGGAGTAAGCGCCGCCGAGCGAGTGGATGCGCTGCAAAAGACGAAGCGTTTCATCCTCGGTCAGATTCATCCTGCGGGGCGCGGAGGAGGTGAGAGTATAGGTGTCGCCGTCCCGGAGCAGCATGCCGGTTTCACTGAGACGGTCCAGAGCTTCCATAACCTCCGGTTTTTCGGCATACGTGAGATACGCCTTCCGGTTTTCGTGAAGTTCTTCGCCCAGATTGGTTGCGGAAATCCGGAAGCTGTCCTGATCCTTGTGCCTTGTATAATCCGCGAGGATATCCTGCTCTGTGGCGGAATCGCTCCGGCTGCCGGCAAGATGCAGGAGAAAAAGATCCCGAAGTGTTTTCCGGCCTGCATGTTCGAAGACAGTTTCCTCCGGCCTGCCGACTGCTTTTTTTGCCGGGGATTGAGAGGAAGCGGCGTTTCCGTTCGGTGCGCCTAAGTTCGAAATGCTTTCGGCGGCAGAAGAGGAAGCGTTCTTTGTACCACTGTTTTCCGCTGCGCTGCTGTCCGATGCGGGTGCGGCTCCGTCAGACAGAATAAACTTCCCTTTTTTGGAACTGATTGCAAATCCCTGCTTTCGAAGTGCTTCGATATCGGAATTGAGGGATCGGAGAGAGAGCGGTTTACCGTTTTTTCCAAACCGCTGCATCAGGGCATCCTTGGTGCAGTTTTCGCCACTCCGGATGGCTTCGAGTATGCTTCTTTGTCGTTCCAGGATTTCATCTGCTTTTGACATGTGAATCTCCTTTGTATGTGGAATATTTCAAAATAATCTTTTAGATATAAACTGCATATTCAGTTTGTTTAAAACTTTAGTAAAAATATTTACTTAAATTCAAAGTTAGTCTTATTTTATGTTATACTAAAAGCAAGTGCTGAATGATACTGAATTACGGGGGCTGATTGTCATGGGTAGGCATACCGCTGATGATAAGAGTCATGAAAAAGAACATCTATACCTTCCCCGCATCCGGGATCTCCGCGAGGATGAGGATCTTACACAGGATTACATTGCGTATATACTGGATACTTCACAGACGATGTATTCCCAGTATGAACGCGGCGCAAAGGATCTGCCGCTCAGACACCTGATCCGTCTCTGTAAGCTATATCGGGTTTCCTCGGACTATCTTCTCGGGATGGATGACAGCAAATAGCCACAGTACAAATGTAATGAGATAATATGCCATTTGTCAAGAAAAAGAATTGCCCGCATAGAACGTTTTGTGTTAGAATAAATCTGACGTTGTATGCGCTTTTTTGTTGCGCCGGAAAGGTGGATTTTTCGTTATTTTTTACACCGGTTTAGCGTGTTTATAACAGGTGTTATCATATTTAGGAGAGTGAATCATGTCGGATCAAATGAAGCTGCCCCATGACCATGGTCACGGAGCAGATGAAGTTTTGGGATATATGCCGGATGCACCGGTTTTCAGTGAGGTTTCGGAGGCAATGAAGCAGCTGGGGGATGCCAGCCGCCTCCGGATTTTCTGGATCCTCTGCCATTGCGAGGAGTGTGTGATCAATATTGCCGCCATGACGGAAATGTCCAGCCCGGCGGTTTCCCATCATCTGCGTCTTTTGAAAGACAGCGGCCTTGTGACAGCCAAGCGGCACGGAAAAGAAATGTATTACCGCGCGGCGGATACTGAGCTTGCGGTTACCCTTCACCGTGTTGTGGAGCAGGTTGCCCGGATTTCCTGTCCGGATAAGTTCCGTGACCATAAGGAACATATTCATACGGAACATACCCACGAAGAAGCATAAAAATCGCGGATATAATATACATCCGCAAGATATCTGATTTTGAAATGTTGCACCGGAAGTAAGATCGTTCTGGAGGTAATTGCATGAGCATGATCAGTGCAGGTTCTGTATTTTTTCTGTACAGTGCATTCCTGCTTTGCATATCCTGCATAATCTACTATTTAAGCCACCGCGAGACGCGTCGTCTGCAGAATGTGGTTTTCTTAGTGATCCTGGTCAACCTGATGCTGTCGGCGGTTTTTGCCATAACCAACGAGAGCTTCCGCGGCATCTATGTGTCGAAACACAGTATCGGTTCGACCATTCTTTACGCGTCGGAGATGGGTTACTTTATTCTGCATTCCATGCTGGCACCGCTCTATATGATCTATATTCTTCTGGTAAACGGCGTGGCACTTCACCGGAAGAGAACCTTCTTTGCATATCTTTTGTTCCCGCTGTTCCTGGTGGAAGCACTGATCCTGATGAATCCGATCTCGCATGTGATCTTCAGGCTGGATGAGAACAATAACTTCAGCCGCGGTCCTTTTGAAATTGTGATCTATATTGTGTCGGGGCTGTATCTGATCGTAAGCTTTTATTTTGTATTCCGCTACAAGCGGGCCCTCACGAAGCAGATCTTCCGGGCGCTTCTCTATTTCATGCTGCTTGTTGTGGCAGGCATTGTTGTACAGCTTCTTTGTCCGTCGCTTAAGGTGGAACTTTTTGCGGAGGCGCTGTCCCTGATGGGCTCCATGTTGGCGATAGAGGTGGATAACGGGCTTGTGGATACATCCCTGGGTATTTATAACCGGGATGCGTTTATCGGAGAAAATACGAAGCTTCTGAATACCAACCACGATTATCTGGTGGCAACGATCTTTCTTTCCAATTTCAGATTTTATTCCCGAAAACTCGGAGCGGGTGGCTCCATTGAACTGCAGCAGAAGCTGATGGATGCTCTCCGGGAAATGGATTACGGCTCGGATATTTTCCGGGTGGGGCCGGATAATTTTGCTATGATCGTTTTTGAGGAGAAAGAAAGGAATCAAGCGGGGCTTGCGGCAGGGCTGCGGGATATTTTCAGCCGCACCTGGGATGTCCGGGAAATGCAGATCAACTTAAGTGCGGTGATTCATCTGGCCCGTGTGCCGGAAGAGGTTTCCGGCCTGGATGAGATTCTGGACATGGCTGACCGGGAATTCCAGCCCGGTGCGCCCGGTGCGGAGATTCTTTCCGGCGCCCAGCTGGGGTATATCCGTGAACAAAATCATATTGAAAATCTGATCCGGACGGCTCTTGCAGAGGACGCGTTTCAGGTATTCTACCAGCCGATCTATGATGTGGAAACCGATAAGATCACAGCTGCGGAAGCCCTCCTTCGGCTGGAGGTTCCGGGAGAAGGCTTTATTCCGCCGGATCATTTGATTCCGGTGGCAGAGGAGACGGGCCTTATCGTGGAAATCGGAAACGTGGTTCTTCGGAAAGTCTGCCGTTTCATTCAGGAGTACGATCTTTCCATCTACGGTCTGAAATGTATTGAAGTTAATCTTTCCCTTCTGCAATGTCTCAGGGGAGATCTTTCGCGGGATTTCGAATCAATCCTGAATGAATACGGCGTGAGACCCGGGCAGATCAATCTGGAGATTACCGAGTCTGCCGATACGGGAACGTCCCAGTTCTTCCTCGAGAATATCCAGAAGCTTCGTGATCTTGGCTTCCGATTCTCTTTGGATGATTACGGAACCGGCTATTCGAACCTCAGCAATATCATTCACATGGACTATGTGAATATCAAATGCGATAAGAGCATTCTCTGGGATGCTGCGGACAGTGAAAAATCCCGCATCCTTTTAGTGGATACGATCCATACCATGCGCAACCTCCATATGAACCTGATCCAGGAGGGCGTGGAAAATGAGGAACAGCTGAAACTTGTTGTGGATGCCGGCTGTAACATGATCCAGGGCTTCTATTTCTCGAAGCCGGTACCCGAGAAGGAATTCATAGCGTACATATCCGGGTTCACAGGCCTGAAGAAGTGAAACGGTTCTTTTCATCTCTAATTGGTGAAAAAGAGCCGTTTTTTCATCCTGATAATATTTCTAATTGAGCAGGAGAGCGAGAAAACCTGCTCAGGACATCGCTTTCGCTCGCGCTTGCACACAATTCAATGAATTGTGTGTCTGCCAACGGCAGATGCGTTCTGCAACGCAGAACCAAGACTTGCGTAGCAAGGCTTGCAAATCGCAATGCGATTTGGCACAAGGGCACCGGCATGGTCCTTCGCAGGCTTTCTCGCTCTCTTGCTCCGTTTGATTATGCAGGAATGAAAAAACGGTTCTTTTTCTGCTTGACAGTCCGGTTATGGTGTGCTATTATGAGTTTACAATTAAACAACCGTTTAATTGTAAACGACAAAAAAATCATTCAAATAGGGAGATTATTATGAAGAAGACTTACAAGATTGAAGTGGA
>CACYDN010000236.1 GCA_902773185.1 uncultured Lachnospiraceae bacterium
GGAATCAATGAAAAGCTCGTGATTCCTGCAATTCCGGACGCCACCAGAAGCTGCGCACCGTACGGAATAATTCCCTGCATGATACAGGAGCTGGTATCCAGAAGAGATGCCACCTTTCTCGGCTCCACCCCATATTCATTGCTGATATCTTTTGCAATCGGCGCTGCAATTACAATCGCAACGGTGTTGTTGGCTGTTGCAATATCCATGAACGCAGTCAGGAGCACAATTCCGAACATGCCGCCGCGCTTTCCGTTCGCTGTCTTCCGGATCAAGGCAAGTATAGCCTCAAATCCACCGTTTTCCTTCATCAGCGCGGCGATGGATGCAACCAGGATCGTCACAATCATCGTTTCAAACATGCCATTCATGCCGCTGCCCATCGAAGAAAGCGCGCTGGCATATGTCAGTGACCCCGTGATAATTCCCACACCAATGAAAAGCACGATTCCGGCTATCAAAACAATAAACACATTAATACCGATGATTGACAGAATCAGCACGATAAAATAAGGCAGGGCCTGCATGATCTTATAATCAAACTCACCGACATCCACGCCGTTTTTCATAAAGGCATAAACAAATAGTATGATCAGCGTGATCAGAGCCGCCGGCAAAGCCAGGCGGATGTTGGTGCGGAATTTATCACGCATCTCCACACCCTGTGTCTTCGTTGCGGCAATTGTAGTATCGGAAATAAACGACAGGTTATCCCCGAACATGGCGCCGCCGACAACAACGCCCACGCATAGTGCAAGTGAAAGTCCTCCGTTATGGGATACAGCCGTTGCAATCGGAACAAGTACGGAAATCGTTCCCACGCTGGTACCCATAGCCATGGAGATGAGACATGAAATCAGAAACAGACCCGGCACAACAAACCGTGCTGGGATCACACTGAGAAGCAGATTTGCCGTGCTGGATGCTCCGCCTGCAGCGCTGGCAATTCCGCTGAATGCCCCAGCCATCAGGAAGATAAAAAGCATGATCACAATATTATCATCGCCGATGCCTCTGGCACAGCTGTGGATTTTCTCATCAAAGGTTCGCTTTCTGTTCTGCAAAAAAGCAACAATGAGAGAAATCGAAAATGCCAAAACGACAGATACCACATAGAACCCCATCTGTCCATCTTCAGGTTTAATATATTCAAAATAAATACCGTTACCCAGATAGAGGACCAGAAACAGTCCTATAGGCAATAGCGCCAGCGGGTTTGCCGACGGTTTTTGATTTTCCGACATACACAAGGCTCCCTTTCCGTAATTCCGTCAAACAGTCAGATAACTTGATTCCGTAAACGATCAAATAACGTGATTCCAATATATGATCAGTTTACATGAATCTGGCAGGAGCGCATGGTCTCCAATGCCGCAAGATGCTTCTCCGGTGTAACACCGGCGCAGCAGGACGAATCAACGGAGATGGTTACCTCCGGCATATTTGCCTTCAGAAGAAGTGCATTGGATACCACACAGATATCTGTACAAAGACCGATCAGTTCCAGCTCAATCTCTTCCTCTTCATTGATCTTCTTTAAATCCTCCGCCAATGCGACGCTGCCAAAGGTCGGCTTTTCATATATCTTGGCACCCGCAAGGAGCTCGGCAATATCCTCGCGGATCTTCCAGCCTTCCGTCCCCTTGATGCAATGCACAACGGGAAGATTTTTTCCCTCCTGCGTATCCATATAGTTTTCGCCGTGTGTATCCATGGTGGCGATCACATCCTCCACCGGATAGGAACGGATCTTATTCTTTACGTTCTCCACAATAGCTACCGCTTCCTTTGTTCCCAGTGCCGCATCAATAAAGTCGTTCTGCATATCAACCACGATTAAAATCTTTTTCATCTTCTTTCTCCTTTCTTTGAGACAGGTGTTTGTTTTTTCATTACATGCTTTTTAGATAATTGACAGTTTCTTTATTGCATCGAGCAGGAAAAAGCCCCTGCTCGATGATACAGTCTCGTCAAACAGAATACCTCGTAAACGGGTGTTCTGATGACTCGACTTCGTACAAAATAGGAAGTCACAAAGTGACTTCCTATTCCCATACGCAGGGTCACCCTGCAATCATGCGTCCATGAGGGGATTCGAACCTCCGACCTACCGCTTAGGAGGCGGTCGCTCTATCCTGCTGAGCTACATGGACATATTACTGTTCGAAAAGCCGGATATAAACCCGTGACTTCCCGAACAGTATTATTTTACCTTGATTATACCTTAGCGTCAAGTCTTTCCTATTATCCGAATAGGAGTGCCGCTCTAGTTCCTTCTCTTATTTTGCCTTCATCACTTCCATGCCACCCATGTAAGGACGAAGAGCCTCCGGGATGCGAACAGAACCATCCTCGTTCAGGTTGTTCTCAAGAAATGCGATCAGCATACGCGGCGGTGCAACCACGGTGTTATTGAGGGTATGCGCAAGATACTTTCCACTCTCACCCTTCACACGGATCTGCAAACGTCTTGCCTGCGCATCGCCCAGATTGGAGCAGCTGCCCACCTCAAAATACTTCTGCTGTCTGGGAGACCATGCTTCCACGTCGATCGACTTCACCTTCAGATCAGCCAGATCTCCGGAGCAGCACTCCAGTGTTCTGACCGGAATATCCATTGAACGGAACAGTTCAACCGTATAGCTCCAAAGCTTATCGAACCATTCCATGGATTCCTCCGGCTTACAGATGACAATCATCTCCTGCTTTTCAAACTGATGGATACGATATACGCCGCGCTCCTCCAGACCATGGGCACCCTTTTCCTTCCGGAAGCAGGGCGAATAGCTTGTAAAGGTCATGGGAAGCTTATCCTCATCCACCATGGTATCAATGAAACGACCGATCATGGAATGCTCGCTGGTACCGATCAGGTACAGGTCTTCACCCTCGATCTTATACATCATAGCTTCCATCTCATCAAAGCTCATAACGCCGGTCACGACATCACTGCGGATCATAAAGGGCGGAACCACATAGGTAAAGCCCTTATTGATCATGAAATCGCGGGCATAAGCAAGAACCGCGGAATGCAGGCGTGCAACATCACCAATCAGATAATAGAAACCGTTTCCGGCAACCTTCCTGGCGCTGTCCAGATCAATTCCGGCAAGCTTCTCCATGATATCCGTATGGTACGGAACCTCGAAATCGGGAACCACCGGTTCACCATATCGCTTCACTTCCACATTTTCCGTATCATTCTTTCCGATCGGAACGGAAGGATCAATGATGTTGGGAAGAACAAGCATGATCTTCCGAAGCGCTTCTTCAATCTCCGGCGCTTTGGCCTCGAGCTCCTTCAGGCGGGCAGCGTTCTCTGCCACCTTTTTCTTCACGACTTCAGCTTCTTCTTTCTTTCCCTGTGCCATCAGGGCACCGATTTCTTTGGAAATCTTATTTTTTTCATTTCGAAGAGCGTCTGCTTCTGCCTGATTGGCACGTCTCTCTTCATCAAGCCGGATGGCTTCATCAACCATCGGAATCTTATGATCCTGGAATTTCTTTTTGATGTTCTCTTTTACCACATCCGGGTTTTCTCTGACAAATCTGATATCCAGCATTTTTTATTCATCCTCCGTATTCTCTGGTCTTCTCTTTACTCGTCTTACGGGACGGCTGATTGCCTCATCCTGTGACATACCCATATATTCATCCGGCCGTCTCTTTTTCCTTCTGACCGGCTGATCTATTGCCTGCCCTGAAGCGGTTCGAACATTCTCACCGACAGGTCTTCTTCTTTTTCTTACCGGCTGAACACGCGACTCATCCGTCTGCATTTCATCATAACCATTAGCAGGTCGTCTTTTCTTTTGACGAACCGTCTCCGATACAAGCTGATTCTGTAAGGCCTCCTCAGTATTTTCCGATTGTCTGATCTTACGTCTTAAAGGACGTTCATCTGACCTTACCCTTGTTCTGCTTTTGGATTCCGGATTTTCTGCTTTTTTCTTTCTGCGCGCCTGTCTGCTTCTTTCTCTCACCGGTGTTTCATCATCCACTTCACCGGCCGCTTCTCTCATTTGTCTTCTGGCGGTCTCCGAAGCCTTCTGCATTCTTTCTTTTGTGAGTTCCTCATCATATTTAAAGAATGTCTCTAATTCCAGCTCCTGTGCCTCTTTTTCCGCAAGTGCTCTCGCGGCCGCCATGGCAGCAGACCGTTCTGTTGCGCTGTCGATTGCCTTTTGAATAGCTTCCCTTTCTTCCTGAGAAAGAGCGGTAAGTGATGTTCCATGAATGATTTCTTTCGCGTAAGAATAGCATCCCTCCCGCGAATGGACCACGTTGAAAACAATACCTGTATTTTCCTCATTCAGAAATGCAACTGCAAAGCTGAGGTTTCCGGCCATTGTTTCGAGCGCATCATATTTGACAATACCCACTCTTGTTGTAGCCGCATCCATTTGACCCTTAAAGGTCTGATGTTCAGCCAGTGCCCGATGTCCCTGAACCTTCAGCTGATCCATCTCCCGGAATCTTTCTGTCATAATGCCTTCCAGATCCTTGCCCTTTTTCCCACTCATCAGTATGTAATATTTTCGTGAGACATGCTGAAGTTGACGAATCGTCAAAAACAGCGCAACGGCCAGGATCAGAAATAAGGCAAGAAGGATGATCAGCACAAGCTCAAGCGAGATGCCGAATACCTTAATATCCTCTTTCATAATATCCTTTCTTGTATTTCATTTTATAAATGTGACTTATCGTTTCAAAGTAACAACACATGTTAATATAAGCTTTACCACTTTGCTATTCAGCGTATGAATAATTAATATAGAACATATGTTTGTTATTAACATTAATTCTCTATATTATTTATTAGCTGCATTTACATGGATCACATGTAAAATACGTTCCAGTTCATCCGATGATGCATATTCAATTTCAATCTTACCTTTACCCTTGGCATTTGTCTTTAAATTAACTCTAGTACCAAGTATTGTTTTTAAATCATTTTCAATCTGTTTATATACTGCGGTAATGGAAGCAGGAAGTTCATCTTTCTTTTTCTTTTCTCCCTCATCGCTTGCTCCATCTTTTAACACCTGTAAAAGATCACGAACAAGTTCTTCCGTTTCACGAACAGAAAGCTTCTGATCAAAAATGGTCATAGCCGTCTCATACTGGGCATACGGATCCTCAATCGGAACAAGTGCCCTTGCATGTCCTCCGGTAATCATATCATCGATCAACATTTGCTGGACCTTATCGGAAAGTTTTAATAAACGAAGAGAGTTGGCAACTGCAGCCCGGCTTTTCGAAACGCGTTCTGCCACTTCTTCCTGCGTAAGACCAAACTCATCTATCAAGCGTTTATAAGCAAGTGATTCCTCAATCGGATTCAAATCCTCACGCTGCAGGTTTTCAACAAGAGCCACTTCCACGATTTCCTGCGGGCTGTAATTACGCACCACCACAGGCATTTCCTTCAGACCTGCAATTCTGGCTGCTCTCCAACGACGTTCACCGGCAATTATTTCATATCTGCCATCATCCTTTTGATTCACGATGATTGGTTCAACAAGACCTAATTTCTTTATGGAATCAGCCAGTTCTTCCAAGGCATCCTGATCGAAGTTTTTTCTGGGCTGCGAGGAGTTCGGATCAATATCAGATACTTTGACGTACTTTTCCTTTTCGACCTCTTTCACAACCTCTTTGACCACTTCTTTTACTTCCGCGATCTCCTTCTCATCGGATTGTGGTTCTGACTTGGAAGATGACTTTAATCCTTTTGTACCGGATTTCTTTACTTCCTTTTCATCATCAGCTGTAATTCCAAAAAGTGAATCGATTCCCCTTTTCCCCAGGCCGCCTTTAGGTGCCATATGAACCCTCCTTTGTTTCCTATACATCAACGAACATTATCTATTATCTATCAATTTCGTTACTTAAAAGCGATATGAAATATGATATATCAATGTATATTTGATTTTTTACTGGAACAGTTTATTCTTTATTACTTCTTCTGCCAGTTCCCGATAAGCATTTGCTCCGGTTGATCGACTGTCGTAGATTGTAATCGGTAAACCATAGCTGGGTGCTTCAGCCAACCGAACATTTCTTGGTACAACAGTTTCATAGATCAATTCATCCAGATTAGCACGGACCGCTTCAACAACCTGCTCGGACAGATTCGTTCTTGTATCGTACATAGTGAAAACGATACCCTCAACCTCCAGATTACGGTTCAGTTTCTTTCTGATCAGATCAATCGTATACAGAAGCTGTTTCAAACCATCCAAAGCAAAGAACTCGCATTGAATCGGAACAATCACTGTATCTGCGGCCGTCATAGCATTGATAGTCAAAATACCCAGTGCCGGAGGACAGTCTATAATCATGAAATCAAACTTTTTTCGAAGTGGGCGAATGATTTTTTTGAGAATGTTTTGTTTATTTTCAGAATCAATGAAATCGACTTCCGCACCTGCTAATTCCCGGCTGGCTGGTATTAGACTAAGATTAGGGAAAACATTAACCAACTCGGCATTTCCAAGGTTACAGTTTCCGCACATTACATCATATATAGAATATTCAAGATGATCTCTGTCAACTCCTAATCCACTCGTCATATTACCCTGTGGATCCATATCAATAGCAAGAACCTTTTTTCCTTTTTCAGCAAGTGCCGCAGCTAAGTTAATGGATGTTGTTGTCTTTCCTACGCCGCCTTTTTGGTTTGCGACTGCAATAATTCTACCCATTTAGGCTCCTTTCGTCCGTATTACAGACATCATAGCGATGATGATATTTTAACACTTTATTACCTATGTTGCCACATGTTTTTATAAATTGTTTCACGTGAAACACAATATAGTAATCTGTATCATGATAAATGTTTCACGTGAAACATTCATATTGTGTGCGAAGGCGAGTCATCAGGATACACATTTA
>CACYDN010000237.1 GCA_902773185.1 uncultured Lachnospiraceae bacterium
AAGTATGGTAACGATGATGACCGTGCAGATGAGATCGGTGTATGGCTTCTGAAGGAATTCATCACAGATGTTAAGAAGAATCATACCTACAGAAATTCCGAGCCGACAACATCTATCCTGACAATCACATCCAACGTTGTTTACGGTAAGTTTACAGGAAACCTTCCGGATGGAAGACGTGCCTGGACTCCGTTTGCACCCGGTGCAAATCCGAGCTACGGCGCAGAGACAAGCGGACTTCTTGCATCTCTGAACTCTGTATCCAAGATTCCTTATAAGTGGGCACTGGATGGTATCTCCAATACACAGTCCATGAACCCGAGCGCACTTGGACACGATGATGATGAGAGAGCTGAGAAGCTTGTAAGCGCTATGGATGGTTACTTTGATCAGGGCGCTCATCACCTGAACGTGAACGTATTTGGCAGAGAGAAACTGGAAGATGCTATGGCAAATCCGGACAAGCCCGAGTATGCGAACTTTACAATCCGTGTATCTGGTTATGCAGTTAAGTTCATCTCCCTGACAAAGGAGCAGCAGCTTGACGTAATCTCCAGAACCTTCCACGAACATATGTGAAAACAAGGTTGAAATGGCCGGCCGTGTGCCTGCTTGCAGAGCACACGGCCAGGACATTACCAACCGCAAAACGCATGAGGGTGTAGAAATTTTGCGAAGCAAAATTGCGGGAACCCGAATGCGTTTAGAATCGCGAGAGCTGCGTAGCAGCGTAGCGATTCGTGTTTTCACATAAACCAGTTCAGGTTATGTAACAAATAACGTGGACTGAGTGAAAACCCGATTTCGAGAGTTGCGAAGCAACGAAGAAATCCGTATTTTCACATAATACTGAGTGAAAACCCGATTTCGAGAGCAGCGTAGCAGCGTAGCGATTCGTGTTTTCACATAAACCAGTCCGGGTTATGTATCAAATAACGTGGACTGAGATTATCCGTATTCATTTGCAGCCCTGCAATCCTTTGCAGGGCTGTATTACTAAGTGAGGTTACCTACTATGGAAGAGAAAATTACAGGCATGGTCAATGCGACCGAAAGCTTTGGCGCCGTCGACGGCCCCGGCATCCGTTTCATTGTGTTTATGCAGGGCTGCCGTATGCGCTGCCGTTACTGCCACAATCCGGAGACCTGGAGCATGGATGGCGGAATCGAACGTACCCCGGAGGAGGTATTTGAGCAGGCATACCGCTATCATTCCTATTGGAAAAACGGAGGCGGCATCACAGTGAGCGGCGGAGAGGCCCTTCTGCAAATTGATTTCGTAACCAGACTTTTCGAAATCTGCCATGAGAACGGTGTGAACACCTGCCTCGATACGGCGGGAAATCCGTTTACCAGAGAAGAACCCTTCTTCTCCAAATTCAATAAGCTGATGGAAGTTACGGATCTTTTCATGCTTGACATCAAGCAGATTGACGAAGCAAAGCACAAGGATCTTACCGGCTTTACGAATCGGAATATCCTTGAGATGGCCGAATATCTTTCCGAAAACGGGAAGAAGATGTGGATCCGTTACGTGCTCGTTCCGGGGCTTACCACGGATGAGGAAGATCAGAAAAAACTGGCTGAATTCATCCATTCACTGAAGACAGTGGAGAAATCGGAAGTGCTTCCTTACCATGCGATGGGCGTCCCGAAGTGGGAAAAACTTGGCATTCCTTATAGCCTGAAGGATGTGAAGGCACCGACTACAGAAGAAATTCAGCAGGCTGAGAAATATCTGAAGTTCGATCAGGTTGTATGAAAAACACCGGATGGGATGTGATAAAAAGGGAGTGCCGCACAAATCACTTCGTGCAGCGCTCCCTTCCGTATATATCCTTATTTACTTCTCAACGATCTCCCCATTCTCGATGGCAAGCTCGTTCAGATTATCGAGAACCTCACGCTGGAACTCCAGCGCTTCCGGATCCTGAAATCCGATAAAGAGAAGCTCCTCAACCTGGTCCCTGTCGAAGAAATACATCTGATCCGATGCCCCTACTCCTTCCGGATAAGGTACGCCGACATAATCATATATCTTGTCATTTTCTTCGGTTGTAAGGATTCTGCCGATAACCATAAGTTTACGTTTAGCACCTATTGTTTTAACAACCGATCCGATCGGAAGCATATTCTTATACATTTTCTGTCCTCCCTATTCTTTTACATATATTATAATAACATTGATATATAAGGTTCCGTCAAGTATCCAATGCATTCCAGAATCATATTCATCATTATTTTCCGAAACGCTTGGGAACCTTTATGGCATCTTCCGTTTTCTTCTTACTTATTTCCTTTTTAATTACCTTCACGGATTCTCTGCCGATACCAATATCGGAATCACCCATGTTTTTAACAGTTTTCTTAAGCTCTTTTTTATTTTTATGCTTTTTGATCAGCTTCCGCAGCTTCGACTTTCTCCATTTACTCTTGAGTCTGGAAACTGCCTCACTCCAGTTGATATTAATCGCAAGACCCACTCCTATACCGAGCGCGCCGCCGAGTGAAAAACCGACACCGCCGACCGAAGCCTCTGCGCCAACATCAACGCCGACACCGGCCGCATAGGTTGTAAAGCTCAGACCGATTTTCAGACCAAGTATATTGACGGATCCGCTGCCTCCGCCCTTAAAAGCGGTGGCAACAGCGCCGGCCTTCACCTTAAAACCGAACTCTGAGTGTTCCTTTCCTTCCGGATCCTTTACCTGAATATTTCCGAAACTCGCCACTGCCTTTGCGCTTGCATGGCCTACACTGGCATTGGCGCCTAAGGTTGCTCCGACATATTTATTGGAAGCCTTGCCCTTGATACGTCCTCTGATGGCAGAAGCCTCACCGGCCATGATCATGTTGATACCGGAGCCGTTCAGGTTTGCTCCGATTATGGAACTGGTCTTAACCTGTCCGAAAGCGACACCGCTTGAAAGCTGGAGGCTCTTATGCTTCGAATGAAATTTGATGCCGATCTTCCCTACCCGTAGCTTCGAATCCTGACCGTAGTTGATCTGATTAGCGGTGGTGGAAGAATCCTTCGCACTGAATTCAGTATTGGATATAGCAATTCCCTTAAATCCCGGCTTACCGACTCTGAAGCCCAGAAACTCTCTCTTAACCGTTCTGTGAACTGTCTCATCCACCTTCTTGTAAAGGGCTTCTTCCAGTCCGGTAACCGGCTTCTTGTGCCTGATTCCTGCATCTTCAAGTTCTCTGATATCCCGAAGGTTTGTATAAAACTCCTTCTCATTATCATCCTCGGCATGCCTTGCAAGGTCTTCATAATCCGTAACACTGAAGATTCTTCCCAAAGTATTTGTGTGGGGAAGCTTCACATATTTCTTATTGGAAATAACCTTCATCTTGAGGTCAACAAATCTTGCAACCTCATAAAGCTTATCACCCTTCGATATAAGCTTCTCGCGAGACATATACTTATTTTTCTTGTCCTGGATCAGGATTTTCTGCTTTTCAACAATATTCTTTCTATCCTGCTCGGTAAATACCTGCCCCTGTCTCTCCTTCGCCTTCTTAGCAGCATTGATCGACTTTTCCATCGTCCTAGCCGACCAACTGTTCATAAAAGAGGTGATCTCCTCATCCGACAGGTTGTTGATCTTTTCGGAAGCATGAATTGCTTTTTCAAGATTCAGACGAAGCTCCGGATACATCTGACAAAGCTTTGCATCGTGCTTATACGAAAGCATCGATGGTATAACAAGTTCCATAAGCGCATCAAATTCTTCCTGCGTAACCCTGTCAGTAGGCCTATATCCCTCCAGCTTCTTCTCATATGTATAGATCTGCTTCTTCGCAAGATATCTGACATTCTGCTTCCACTTGAGGCGCCAGTCAGTCTCGGGCTGATCTCCTTTCTCCAGAACATCAGGTCGAACGATACCTTCCTCAACCCCGGGATCATTCGGTATCTTACTATCAACCTTCAGGATATCGATTGCGGCCTGAAAACGCTTATCGATTATATATTGCGCCCCATTCGACCGGCTGATGAGTCCGCCATCGGCCGATGCGCCCTGACGAAGTTTTTCTTCGCTGTACGGTATGGCAGCATCCTTCATCTTCTTGATCTTATTCTCAAGATCCTTTCTTACCTCATCGGATAACCACTCTTCACCGGAGTGATCATCCAGAACTTCAAGAACTGCATTGATGGATTTGTTTAATTTATTATAAAGCCCGGAATTCCATGTAAACGAATCCCGTCCGGTTTTTAATTTCCCTGACAGATCCTTCAGTTTTTCGGCCAGACTTTTTCTGTATAATAAATCTGACATGACTATCTCCTTCCTTATTTACTAGTGCTGGTGCTCAGTAGAAATTGAAGCACAAAGGAGATTATACAATACGAAACATAACAAAAGCGCAACGAGTTCTTATTTATACCGGTTACTTCTTATTTACAACCGATCACTTTCCGGCCCGCGGTGCGGAAGGTGCTTTGTATCCGGGCTTGATTTCCGGATGATCCTTGGCCATCTTCTTGGAAATCTGATTGGTAACCTTGGAGAGTCTCTCAACGGCTGCGAGTCTGGACTTGCCGTCATCCGTGATCGGAGAGAAGATGAGGCCCTGGCGGTGGTCATAGTATTTCATGGTGTATTTGTTGAGGTTGGTAAGCTTGTTCATATGGACCTGCTTCTTTCCGGCACCCGTTCCGATTTCCTCAACAACAGCCTCAAGCGCGTTCATGAGCTTTTCCATACGGTCGCTGGGATCCTTGCCCTTGTTGTATTCCAAAAGGTTCTCGTAAGCGGTAACGATTTCCTTGGCCTGTTTTGCCGAGATTTCCTGAACATTTTCTCTCAGGAATTTATTGATACGCGTTCTTTCGGCTCTGTTCGTTTTGCTGACGGCCTTGTTTCTTGCGTATTCGTCTTTGATGGTCTTATTCACATTCCGATTGAGTTCCTTCTTATATTCACTGTAGAAATCAGCGGGAGATACCTTCCTTGCAAGTGTTTGGAGAAATTCGGGGGATGAAAGCAGCTCCGTACGCATATCTTTTATGGTTGACTTCAGCTTTTTTTCATCCAGTACCCCGTTTTTGTAACCCAGATCGACTTTGCTGAATACGGCAGCGTCTGCAGCCTTGGCCGTGAGCATGTTGGCGATCACAAGGTCGGCGGCTTCCATGATTTCAATCCTGTTGAAAGGCTGATTTCTTCCTTTTGTCTCACGGATATAATTCTTACAGCCGTTCTTGATCAGATTTGCACTATATACACTTGCCGAATCCAGTCCGAATCTCTGGAAGGAGATGCCGGTCTGGGTGTCGGCGGTCAGGGCGGCGTTCTTAAATATGGTGTAACCGTTGGCAAATTCATTGACCGTCATGGCCGGAATCCGATCCTTGTTTTCCTGAATGTACATGACGAAGTTGAGGTCATTTGCAATCGCATCGGCTTTTTTGTTGATGGCATCGTTTCTGCTTTCAATCTGTTGATTTACAGTATCATTTGAATATAATACGATATTCTTTTCCTGGGAACGAACCATCATGCGGGCGGTACCGATATAATCAATCTTCGGATTCTTTGCATAGGTAACGCTTTCGTAGCTGTGATTGCCCCTTCTGAGATCCTCCTTGAGAAGGTTAAATGCATCCGTGACGGTCTTTTTGTCCTTGCTTGTGATGGTTATTTCCTTATGGTGCATAGATGCTTTGCCGTTCTTGCAGATTTCGAGATGCAAGCGCATCTGAGAAGCGGCCATAGTCTGATTTCTTTTCGAAATTGTAAGGATTTTGTCAGCATTATCACCGCTGTGTTCTCTTTCGTATTGGTCTTTTTCATGAATCTCGTAGCTCTTGGCGTGATAGATATAAGGCGTGAGGAGATCCAAGTTATCCCACATATTTTTGCCGTATCCGTATTCGACCATATCTTCCATGGTCTTGGCAAAATCGGGATCTGTTTCATATCTGTTTTTCAGATATGCAAAATCATTTTCCGAGAGATGGATGGCATCGTATTCTTCAGTCAGCTTCCAGTATGCATTCACAAGGATGAGAGAGAATACAAGATTCGGATCCTTCTCGGCATTCGGAAGCTTGTCGAGCTCAAACAGCTTATTTCTTGCGGTCTTCTTGGTTTCCCCAAGGTCATAAAAACGATATTTGCATTTGGGGGATATGCTTCTTCCTCGTGCATCATTCTGCGGTTTTGCGGCCTTGGATGCATTTGCAGCCTTTGCGGCGTTTTTATTTGCCTTCAGTTCCGGATTGATGATGGGATCGTTCCGAATGGCATCCATACGAACGTATCCGTCGACATCGATAAAGCTGTCGATATCGAGCTGATTGGCTTTGAGATTCGGATTCTTTTTTTCGATTTCAGAAAGAACATCGATAAATGCAGTAAGGTATCTGAATGAAAAATGCGCATCGACACTGATCTTTTTCCTGCTTATTCCGGTTAATACGAAGCTGTTTCCGAGATCATCCCAGATGGTTCCGCCGTTCTGTATATAGTTTTTAAACTCTGTCAGATTATTCTTCAGCTCTCTGACTGTGCCGGGATATTCCTGCTCACCAACAAAGCATTTTGTGAACAGGACGTCCATGGCCTGTCTCTGGACAGAGCCTTCCGGTCCGGGTAATGCGGAATAGAGATTTGAGAGTGCGCCGAGCAGAGTATCATACTTTTTCCTATCCCAACCGAAGCTGTTGAGAAGATTCTTAAAGTCGACGAGGTTACCGCCGCCGAAGAATGGCTTGCCTGTGTACTGTACGGGAACCTTATAACGCGGAATCTTAACTTCCATCCAGGCAGGATCGATGGCAGGGGCGTTAACCTTCCTGTCTGCAATATCCTTTTCGAGATTCTTTTGGTCTTCAATCCTTTTATTCCTTGCCGCAGCAAGAACAGCCTCCTCCTCGTTACTTCTTTCTTTTGCCTTGTTCCGGAGAGAAACCAGATTCAGCTCCCGGGGAAGGAGTACCTTTTCATTTTTCATGAAGCCGTTCGTAAGGTGCGTGCGATACATTGAATCCGCATCGGCAATATCAATGCCGCCGGTTGTGCCGATCACGGTTCCGGTCTGATGACGGTCATCCCGGAACATGGCCTGGGATTCTTTGGTATTGACGATGAGTTTGCCGTCGGCTCCTGCAGTGATATTCGGAGCGGGCATGTTGTAGATGATATTTCCCTCTTTGGAAAGCTTGATATCCTCGAGCCAGTTGATCATGAGGGTATCGGCGTTCTCGCCGTTCAGTGCTTTATCAAGAAGCGTGTTGATATTCTTTTGGTAGGTATAGTCGGGATCGTTTCCCGCTTTATCGTTCGGCATGGAATCCTTATAGGATACGATATCGCCTTCAATTCCGGTGATGGTGATATAGTGGCCATCCATCATAAGACCGACCGGAGAACCGTAATCTCTGATTGCGGTGATGATCTGCTGTTTGACTGCACTGATTACCGCGTTGGAATATTTTTCCTTTTCCTCGGGATCCAGGGGAGCATCGCCCTTATACTTCTTGTAGGACCATATTTCCGTACTTCTCACCATGGTATCGGGCAGGAGATTTAACGCAAGATCACCCATATCCATCATGTTGAGCGGGACATCGGTGTTCATCTCTTTGTCGGAATCGATCGAATATGCATCGTTACCGATCTTTGCCGGTCTGTAAGCGCGGATGTCCTCCTGGGTGAGGTTACGAATGCCTCTGCTCTGAAGGGCGAGATTATAAAAACATGACCAGCAGCCGAAGTCACCTGTCTGGAAGGACGGCTGGCTGATGCCGGAAATGGTATAAAGACCGATATCGTCCATGCTGAGAACGTCGGCTTTGACCGGCTGGTAAACGCCGTCCGCAACCTGCTTTTTCACGGTATTGATCGAGGAATTGATTTTTTCCAGACTGGCAATCCGATGATTCAGATTGGCGCGTTCCTTGTCCGAAAGCGTGTTTCCGTGCTGTGAGAGAAATTCAATGATCACCTTCGGGTCGGAACTGTTCCGTATATGTTCCGGGATTTTTGTAGTCTTCAGATTTAAATATTCCCAACTGTTTTTCTTGATATCCGGCATGGTTAATCCTCCTGCGTTTTTGTTCTTTTACTATGTATTTGTTTTGTGATATGTAGATTCTTTCTGCTGTATCTGTCAGATTCATCGGCTGGATTTCATTTTCTATAAAACGCAGCCAACAAAAACAGTATAACATGTATTGTATAACAAAACAGCAACAACATCATACCGCATTACATAAGAATCACTCAGATGAAATAGGAAAAGGAGCCGATCATTTAACCGGCTCCTTCGTCATTGCTTCGTTTAATGTAGTTTATTCTTTCTTTTCAAACGAATAGGTGTCTCTTCCGATATCTATCGTAAACACGGTTTTTGTTCCGTCGGGTGCTTCGATGGTAAATTCCGTCTTACCGATCTTCCGGAAGTCGGCGTTGATCAAATAATCCTCAAGGCCCTCCTCGTATCCGATGGAAAGCTCGCCATAGCTCTTGTCCTTCAGATAAACCTTGTACGTATCATCAAAGTGAATGACCTCGCCGGTTTCGTCTATCCGGTATCCGTTTGACATGAGGGATGTTTTGTAGCTGGTCGGTCCCTTGACAAATACATAAGCGGTTGCCGCCAGAATGAAAACGATACTGATGACAAGGCCGATTTTCTTAATCGTTTTATCCTGAAATAACACAAGCGGGTAAAGGATCAAAGTTACAAGGCAGAATACGGTGCTCAGGATATGATAGGGGAAAAAGGTTCTGGTTTCCCCTAAGAAATTGCCATAATGGTACGCGAGCAGCGCAAGGACCGGGGAAAGGATGAGAAGTCCCCACGGTTTATCCTTCTTTATGAAATAACCGATAAAGCCCATCGGCAGTGTCAGCAGCGTCCAGATGAACCATGTTTTGTAATAGGTAAAAATCTGCCAGCCCATATGCGAGAAGGGAACCTGGATCAGATAGATCAGCGGCTGGCTGATCAGAAAGAACAGAAAGCATTTGAGCGCGGAATCAACCGGCGACTTGCTGTTCATGATGATAATGATGCCGAACAGGATCCATACCTCGAAGGAGATGGAAATATCTCTGAAGGAGGTATCGCTCGTGATTGGGATAATGGCCATAACTGCGGTATATACAGCTGCGATGACCGCAAATATGATGAGCTTCGGATATGTAAGGTTGATTCCTCCGAATAATTTTTTCATTGGTATCCTCTTTTCTATTGATTTTTATAGTAACACTGTTCAGAAAAATATCATAAATCACCGCAGGACGTCAAGACAAAATGTCTGACGTGAATGAGGAAACTGTGAATATACTTTGTCTCCGGCAGGATGGCTTTGACAGAGCCGCCGGGACGTGCTACAATTATATCCACCAAAACGGAGCGGTTATCCTTAAGGAGTTGATGTGCATGTATTTGCAAAGAATTAATGAAAACAAAATAAAGTGTACGCTCTCCCGCGAGGAGCTTGAAGACAGGGATTTTACTACGGTGGAGCTGGAAAAGCGGAGCGACAGGATGTGGGAACTTTTCCGCGAAGTCATTCATCAGGCAGAGGAAGAGCTTGATTTTCGTGCGGATGAATCCCCGCTCAAGATTGAAGTGATGCTGAACACCGAGGAGATGACACTGATCATCACCAAGGATACCGGGAAGGAAGCAAAGAATCCGATTGCGGATAACATTGCCGCATTGGTAAATTCCCTGACGCAGCACCAGAAGGGCATGCAGGTTATTCCGAATCCGCCGAAACCGCAAGCACCGAAAAGGAAAAAGCCGGCAAAGAAGAGCGGGCCGGCGAGTGCGGTCTTTGTATTTGAAAGCATGGCGGATGCCATCCGCGCGGCGGCGAATATCAGTCCGGTCTTCCGGGACAGATCCGTCCTTTACCGTGACAAAAAAGAGAATCAGTATCTGCTTTGCCTGACGCAGGTCAGTGAGGATGCGACTGTTTTCGCGGAATGCTGCCTCATGCTCGTGGAATTCGGCAAGGAGCGGGATGCTGACAGCAGCACGCTTGCCTACATGGACGAACACTATGAGAAGATTCTCCCGGAAGCGGCCGTAGAGACGCTCTCGACCCTGTAATTGACGGATAATTGTATATGATAATTATAAATGCCCGGGAGAAATCCCGGGCATTTTAATTTTTATGCAAGTACCGCATCTACGACCGCTTCCGCGGTGATCCCGAACTCCTTGAAGAGAAGGTCGCCGGGTGCCGAAGTACCGAAGCTTCGCATACCGATATTCTTCGCAGCGTAGCGGCTCCATCCGAACGTGGTAAGCGCTTCCACGGAAACCCGGTTGGTTACGGAAGCAGGAAGAACCTTTTCCTTGTAATCATCCGGCTGATCTTCGAAGAGCTCCACACAGGGCATGCTGACAACGCGGACATCCACACCTTTCTCTTTCAGCTGTTCCTTCGCATTCATGGCGAGGGATACTTCGGAACCGGTGGCGATGATGATCGCATCCGGCACAGCCTTATCGGCATCCGAGAGGATGTAAGCACCCTTCAGCGCCTCCTTGGAAGAGGAAGCGAGCTGAGGCAGGTTCTGCCGGGAAAGGACAAGTGCAACCGGGTGTGTTTTTGCGTTCAGTGCAAAGTACCATGCGGCAGCTGTTTCGGCTGCATCCGCAGGACGGAAGCAGTAGAAATTGGGAAGAGCCCGGAACATGGCAAGCTGTTCGATTGGCTGATGTGTCGGACCGTCTTCGCCGACGCCGATGGAATCATGTGTAAATACGTAGGTCAACGGAACTCCCATCAGGGCAGAGAGCCTTGCCATGGGTTTCACATAATCGCTGAAAACGAAGAAGGTGGAAACATAAGCGGTGAGACCACCGTGGAGAACAATACCGTTTCCGATACCGGCCATGGCGATTTCCCGAACACCGAAGTGCAGATTTGCACCGGTCGGATTTTCCCGGGAGAAATCGGAATATGCATTTACGCAGGTCTTTGTGGAAGGCGCGAGATCCGCAGCACCACCGAAAAGGTTGGGCAGGAGCTCCGCAGCGGCGTTCAGCATTTCTCCGGAGGAGGAACGGGTTGCAACTGCTGCTTCCGGCTTCACGCTGAATGCGGGAAGCTCATACAGTTTTTCGGCCAGGCTGGAATCGTAATATTTATCCCAAAGTGCCTTCTTTTCCGGGAAGGCAGCGGCGTAGCGGCTGAAGAGGTCGTTCCATTCTTCTTCGGCTGCTTTCCATTTTGCGGCAGCCTCGCGGCAGTAGTCGTAAACTTCTTCCGGAATGGTAAAGGGCTCCTCGCAGGGCCAGTTCAGATTTTTCTTCAGTGCAGCAACGTTATCCACGCCCAGGGGCTCGCCGTGCGCGGAAGCTTTTCCTTCCTTGGCCGGGCAGCCGGCACCGATCTTTGTTTTGATCTCAATCAGGGAAGGATGCTGCGTATCGGCTTTGGCTGCAGCAATCGCAGCGGCGATCGCTTCGAAGTCGTTGCCGTCTTCCACAAGGATGGTCTGGAACCCGAAGCTTTGGAAGCGGGCGCATACATTCTCGCGGAAGGCAATGCTGGTGTCACCTTCGATAGAAATATTATTGGAATCATAAAGGACAATGAGCTTGGAAA
>CACYDN010000238.1 GCA_902773185.1 uncultured Lachnospiraceae bacterium
ACCTCGTTCGGGGTACAGATATCTTCAAAAAAACGGTAGTACTCTTCCTCGTCCTCTAAGGACCGGATTGCATCAAAGAGCGCGTGCACGGCCTCTGTACGAATGGTCTTCCCCATGCTTACGCCTCCACCTTCGGTTCCTTATGTACCCAGACGGATACGGCACCACGGTTTACATAAAAATCTCCAAATCCATATTCATCAATCTTGATGTTGTACTTGGCACTGCCCATCACATCCGAGAAATGCATTCCGGCAAACTTCTTGCCGATGTACATCCGCTTGGTTCCGCCGATACCGTCGGAAAGAACAACAGCGAGGCCCGAATCCTTATGATCCGCATCGCCTTCTCTTGTCCAACCGATCACATCCGGATTGTCGATATAATCATGCTGCGGGCCGTAGGCCTTGTCTCTTCTCAGCTTCATGAGCTTATCCAGAAGCTGCTTCTTGCCCTTCATCTTGATGGACGGAATACCCTTGTAATCGCCATAGAATACGCAGGGATAGCCGCTTTCCCGAAGAAGGATCGAAGCATACGCCATGGGCTTGAACCACTCTTCCACAAAGGATTCGCGGATACCGCCCGGCTCCGTATTGTTATCATCGACAAAGGTAACGGCCTTCATCGGATTCTTCTCCACCATGGTACCCTTAAAGAGATCTCTCAGATCATAGGCGCCATGTGCTTTGGAGCAGTTGTAGAAATTATAGTGCAGCGGCGTATCGAAGAGGGAAGCGGAAAGCTTGATCTCTTCCAGATACTTCTGCAGAACCGCAGAATTCCAGTGGGAATGGCTGGCTACCGTAAAGAGCTCCTTGCCGGTCAGCTCTCTGACACGGATCAGGAAATCACGGTAGAACGAAGCGGGGATATTTTCCGTCCTGTTAAGACAGAAACCGTCAACGCCCGTTTCCGCCAGATACCAGACTGCCCAGGCAACCAGACGATTATAGACCTCTTCGTTCGTAAAATCAAGACGGGCATCCATCAAAAATTCATAGCCCTTCTTCTTGATGGTCGCCAGATTCTTGGAATCCGGTCCTTCAATTTCCTCCAGTTTTTTCAAAATGGCATCCGTATTCCAGTCAATGCCGGAAAACATGGTATGGTTCCACTTGAAATCGGAATATTTATTTCTTCTGCCGGGGAAGGTAAAGGCCGTAAGACCGCCGACATGCTTGCCATCGCCGATCATCTGGCAGGTATCCGCGGTATTGATTGCCTCCGCCGGGATATCCTCTACCTTATCCGCACCGTAAAAGCTGTGGAAGAACACCTCGGCGTATGCCTGGATTTCTTCCTTGTGGAGGGCATCAATAGCCTCCAGATACTCTTTCTTTGTACCATATCGGGTTCTGACCGAACCCTTCTGTTTGAACTCACCCAGATCGTAAAGATCATACACCTCGTAGCCGCTGTCCTCAGCGCCCTTCAGCCCCTTCCACGCAGGCGGCATCCATACCGAGGTCACCCCACTCTTCTTCAGAAGCGGTGCATCCTTTGCGAGATCCCGCCACAGGCTCCCATCAGCCTTGATTGCGGAATCAAAATACTGAAACATAAGTCCGTTCGTCTGCATAATCACCCTCCGAATTTACATTACACAGGGCAGCGGGAAACACTCCCACTACCATAGTCCTTTTAATTATAGCAAAAAGAAATCGCTGAATCAATATCCGCTCATGATAAGGACGGATTATTTTGACATTACCGTCACGCAGTGTTAGAATAGCGTCCGAACATTAAACAATAAAGCGAATGGTTCATTTATTAGGGAGACGCGCATGAAACAGCTTGGCGAAGATGAAAACCTTCTGGCGGTGATCCGCCATTACGGCAGCGATATTCTGACTTCGGAAAAATATCAGCCGCAGCATACCTTTATCCAGCATGGAACGATCACAACCGCCCTCCACTCCGTTGCAGTAACCTATAAAGCACTGGAGCTGGCGGAAAGATCCAGAAAAAAAGGAAAAAAAGTCAACACCCGCATCCTGGTTCGGGCCGGCCTTCTGCATGATTACTATCTCTATGACTGGCATGACAATAAAAATGAACACCCCCTGCACGGCTATACTCATGCGGAGGTGTCCATGTATAATGCCGGCCGTGACTTCGGAATCGGCCCCGCAACGGCAACCGCCATCTACTCCCATATGTTTCCGCTGAACCTCTTCCGGGTTCCCCGTACAAGGGAGGCCTGGCTCCTCTGTATCGCCGACAAAATCTGCGCATCATACGAAACGCTGCATTTCAACATGTACGGACCCGGGCTGA
>CACYDN010000239.1 GCA_902773185.1 uncultured Lachnospiraceae bacterium
CAGGTCATTGCACCGACGCTGGACGATGTTCAGGATGGGAACGAAATGACCGAGGCCTATACGGCAGCTTCCGGTATCATGGTGAATTCCGGTGACTGGAACGGCATGGAATCCGCCGTTCTGAAGAAGGAAGCACCGAAGATCATTGAAGAGAAGGGCTACGGAAAGGCTACCACAAACTACAAGCTGCGTGACTGGGTATTCTCCCGTCAGCGTTACTGGGGAGAGCCGATTCCGATCGTTCACTGTGAGAAGTGCGGCTGTGTGGCCGTTCCGGAGGAGGAGCTTCCGCTCAGACTGCCGGATGTGGAAAAATATGAGCCCACCGGTACCGGTGAATCTCCGCTTGCAGCCATTACGGACTGGGTAAACTGTACTTGTCCCAAGTGCGGCGGCCCCGCTAAGCGCGAGACCAATACCATGCCCCAGTGGGCAGGATCATCCTGGTATTTCCTCAGATATGTGGATGTGCATAACGATAAGGAGCTGGTATCCCGGGAAAAGGCCGATCAGTACCTGCCTGTAGATATGTATATCGGCGGTGTGGAGCATGCAGTTCTGCATCTTCTGTATTCACGCTTCTGGACCAAGTTCCTGTACGATATCGGGGTTGTCGGCTTCGATGAGCCCTTTAAGAAGCTCTTTAACCAGGGCATGATCTGCGGTCGTGACAGGGAAACCGGCAGACCGACCAAGATGAGCAAATCGCTTGGTAACATTGTCAGCCCGGACGACATTGTGGAGCGGTACGGCTGCGATACGCTGCGTCTCTATGAACTCTTTGTCGGTCCGCCCGAAGCGGATGCAATCTGGGATGATGCGGGTATCGACGGTATTTACCGTTTCCTGCGCCGTTTCTACAACATGATTCTGGAGAACAGTGAAAAGGATGCACCGGAAACGCCTGAGCTTCTCCGGCTCCGTCACGGTCTCGTGAAGGATGTAACGGAAAGGCTTACAAACTTCAGTCTGAACACGGTTGTTTCCGCATTCATGGAGTACAACAACAAGTTTGTGGAGCTGACCAAAGGTGCCGGCGTGGACAAAGAAACCCTGAAGACAGCAGTACGGCTTCTTGCTCCCTTTGCGCCGCATATCGGCGAAGAGCTGTGGGAGGTTCTCGGCGGAACCAATTCCGTATTTGCAGAGTCCTGGCCGGTGTATGATGAGGCGCACCTTGTGGCAGACACCATGAAGCTTCCGGTTCAGGTTTCCGGTAAGACCAGACTGACCATTGATGTTCCGGTCGATGCTGCGCAGGAAGAAATCTTTGCGGCTGCGCAGGAAGCGCTGGGCGAAAGACTGGCCGGCAAGACCATCGTAAAAGAAATCTACGTACCGAAGAAGATTGTGAATATCGTTGCAAAATAATGATATGCATAGTTGGTATTCGAACAATACTATTTGAAACAGTAAGGCTTCCCTTTCGTGGGAAGCCTTAGTAACCTCGAGGTATTGCATTGAAGAAACATCCCTTTCGACATATACTTCTCCGAAATCTGGCTATCTGCCTCTTTCCGGTCATTCTCCTGATGATGGCGCTCGCACTTTTTACGGGGCATCTTTTGGGAAAACCGGACTGGCGTGTGATCGATGCCGATCAAGTGGAAGCGGCAGAGCTGATTTACGGAGAAGGAGAAAAAAATATACGTTTAAATATCGATGAACTCATCCCTTCCGGTGTGGTATATAAAGCCGGTGAAAAGGAAGTTGGTACTTATTTTTATATGCTGAAAGAGCAGCGTGTATATGTTTTTCTGATCAGGAAAAGGAATGGCTCTGCACCGGATGCCTATCCGAAGGATCTCAAAGCTCATCTGACAAAGGATGAGAAAACTGTTCAGTTGATACAACATACATATGCTGATGCGCTTGGCATCCCGGAAAGTGAAATGGATGATTTCTTTTCACCGATAATTCTGGATGAGGTTCATTATCCCGGCAAAGCAATTCATGTTCTGGCCGGCATCAGAAGAATATCCCAGGTGATCGGCTTTGCTTTGCTGGGGTATTTGATCCTGGCGGCTTTCTTTCCCGGACTGAATCTCCTTTGCCGCAAATATGATGACCTTCCGGAATATGACAGAGAGCTGAGTGAGAAGCTCCTATTTTACAACGGAAAGATTGCGATTACGGAAAACTATTTGTTCCGGCTGAAGTTTCCCCTTGCGAAGATCATTTTGCTCGACGACATCAAATACCTTTCCCTGAAGGAGGATGGACATCTCCTGACGGCATCCAATGAAGAAAAGCTTTATGTCGAACTGCGGTTTGATCATAAAAAAGAGGCAAAGATGGCTGCGGATTTGATCCGGGGCGTGGACGGAGAGGGTAGCGAGTGAGAAAACAGATATTATTTTTCAATTTGAAGAATAGAGGAGGAGAAAACAATGTTTTGTCATAATTGCGGAACAAATAATCCGGATGGATTTCAATTCTGTAAAAAATGTGGAACGAAGCTTGTTTCGGTAGATTCCGGTCAGGAGCAAAAGATGTATGTTCCTCAGTTCGGCGAAGAGGATCTGACAGTTGGTTATAGACCCGGGGTTCAAAACGGGGCTTTCCCAGGTAATGATTCTTTCGCGGGGACTTCTCCGCAAAGCAGTTCCTTTGTAACCGGAAATATAAACGGATCCGGTCAGGAATACCAGAATGCAGGTGGTTCACAAGCATATCAGAATTACGGAAGCGGACAGCCTGACTATGGAAACGGACCTATGAATGGACAGCGGAGCAATTATGGAAATCGGCCGGATTACGGAAGGAATACTTTGCCTGCTGCCAAAAGAAGTGGTTTCGATTCAACAATGGTTGTGGCACTCTTTGCTTGTGTTCTCCTACTGGTCAGTATTTTTATAGAGGGTGTTCATTATCCTTCTGTAGATAAATCATTAAGATTATATGATGATATGTGTGGAAAACTCATTCTTCTTGGCGTAATCCCCGTTGTTCTTCTTATTCTTCTCGATATTCGGGTGATTGCAATTATAGGCAGTGTTCTCGGAATGATTGATTTAGTTGTTTTGAAGAATAATGTGGATTCCGAGCTGGATAAATATGGCTTTAAAACTTCGGATGTTTTGGAGTGGAGTGCGGGATACTATGTGGCCTGGGTTGCTCTTGCAATTTTACTCATTGCCGGAATCCGGGGAATGCAGAAAAAAAGACAGGAAGGCTGACAAGTGATTACTTTTCGGAAAGAACGTGGTGAAGAAATATGATCAATGCAGAAATTACATATAATCTTTCATCTGCTGATGTGAAAATCAATCATTTTAAAAATGAACCGGGAACGATGGACATCTATCCGGATCGACTGGTTTTGTATAGAAAGAGTAGAGTTGTTGGCG
>CACYDN010000240.1 GCA_902773185.1 uncultured Lachnospiraceae bacterium
TAAAGCATTCCTGCCCGGTGATACGGGCCCGTCAAACAGGATACCACATAAATGTGTATCCTGATGACTCGCCTTCGCACAAAAAATAACACCATCCGTTCACGAATGGTGTTATTAATTGTTTAACATATTTTCGGCATGTTCGCCGACTCATACAGTATACCTTACTCGGAGATCACCTTGATCCAGCCCTCCGGTGCCTCGATCCGGCCCATCTGGATGCCTGTCAGAGTCTCATAGAGCTTCTTTGTGGTGGCGCCCATCTCATCCATTCCGCTGGGGAACGCGATTTCCTTTCCATGGTCCACGATCTTGCCAACAGGCGAGATTACTGCTGCGGTTCCGCAAAGGCCGCACTCGTCAAAGGAGGGAACCTCATCGAGGAATACTTCCCTTTCCTCTACTTCCATGCCGAGATATTCCTTAGCCACAACCTCCAGCGAACGTCTGGTCACAGAGGGAAGGATGCTGTTTGACTTCGGTGTAATGAACTTGTTTCCCTTGATGAAGATCACATTTGCTCCACCGGTTTCTTCGATCTTGGTCCGGGTAGCCGGATCAAGATATACATTCTCATCAAAGCCGTTCTTGTGGGCATCTACGATGGCATGCAGGCTCATGGCATAGTTAAGGCCTGCCTTGATATGTCCGGTTCCGTGCGGTGCCGCACGGTCAAAATCACTGACACGGATGGTGATCGGCTTCGCGCCGCCCTTGAAGTAGGGGCCTACCGGTGTTGTAAATACACGGAACTGATATTCCTCTGCCGGCTTAACGCCGATAACGGAATTGATACCGAACATAAAGGGACGGATATACAGTGTTGCACCGGAGCCGTAGGGCGGAACCCATGCCGCATTAGCCTGAACGGTCTTTACGACAGCATCCACAAAACGATTCTCCGGGAATACCGGCATTTCAAGACGCTGTGCCGTATCGGCCATACGCTTTGCATTGAGATCCGGGCGGAAGGTCACGACCTTTCCATCCTCTGTGGTATATGCCTTCAGACCCTCGAAGCAGGTCTGCGCATACTGCAGCACGCAGGCGCATTCACTCATGGTGATGGTGTGATCATCTGTCATCACGCCGTCATCCCAAGCGCCATTCTTATAATTTGCTACGTAGCTCTTGTCAGTCTGGATGTAGCCAAAGCCGAGGGAGCCCCAGTCAATGTCCTTTTTTTCCATAGTCATCACCTTTCCTTCGTCCGCTCACCGTTTCTTCCGTTTTCCGGGAACGGGTATTTTCGAATACTGTCAATCTATTCCGGCTGTTACCGAATCCAACAGGTAACAGTACAGATAGGTACAATTATAATTCCGCTCTATCCATAAGGCAAGCGATTTTTTCATCCGGGCAAAATTTTCGAAACACGAAAACCCCAAAAACCGTTTTTCCCGAAGTACACTTTCATTTTTCTTCATTTTCTTTATTTTGTCCGCTCGCCTTCGCACAATCGAACAGGAGTAATACATACCTCCCCTTCACACGAAAGAACAGCCCTGTCTCCGATTACCGAAAACAGGACTGCCTCTTATTAAATGTAATATAGGAAGTTATTATAGGATTTTTCGGCCGGATGAAAAACCGGCCGGATGAAACATTTTTTAGAATCCGGCTGCCATGCCACTGCCTACTGTAACCTGCACCGGAGCAGCACTCTTTTTGATCTGTACATTCTGCACTTTCAGTGCGTTGACGGAAGTCTTCATCGCATTTGTCATTTTCTTGTAAGAATCCTTATTTGCATATATGAGATCCTTCATCAGATCATGAACATCCTTTTTACTATTAACCGAATTGAACATTTTATGCTTCATGATATGGGTTCCAATCACATTCTTCAACATCGGTTTTACTTTTTCCGGATCAAGTTTTTTATAAGCACAAGCATTTAAGATCTCGTCACCGACCGCGTCGCAGGCCAGAACAGAGTGAAGAATCACATCAGAAGCCATATCCAGCCACGTATTCTTAGGCGTTCCTACCTTCACATTCTCAGCAACACAATTCACCAGCTTTTTCTTCATTTCGAGGCCTCTACTTTCACATACCACGCCATACTTCTCCCGAATCTCAGAAATACTCTTCGAACGCATTCCAAGTGCCTTTAGTTTTACATCGATCATTCTTTCAAACACCTGATTCGGATATTTGGCAGCGATATTCCTGAATGTCGGATCGTTTTCTATCGTCTGAGAGGATTTCCCTAAATAACCGTTATTCAACTCATTCTCCATATAAGTCAGATCGGAAAGATTATTTCTCAATAAGGTGGCGCTATTCAAAATAATATATGCTGTAACCGCTTTTGCCAATTGGGAAACACTCATTCCTCTGGCCTTCTGACTGTAATAAGAAGGATCCCTCTTCGGCCTGTAAATTGCCATAAAAGGACACTCCTTTGCTACTTTATTCACGATATTCGTCAGTACCCGGCTGCACTTATAGGTATCGGTATCCTTCATAAAGGACATTCTTTTCCCCTTGATCGAAGCAATGCTCGGATCAGCCGGGATACTATACTTCTTCTGAAGCTTTTCGGCAGTTTTACGGATATCTTCCATGGATCTGTCAGAATAACTTGTCACCTCTGTCCCGCGAACAGTATCGAACGCGGTACGAAGGCCGTAATAATAATTTGCCATAACCTGAACGTTCTGCAGAGTCTTTCCAACAACTGCGAGTCTCTGCTGTGTACGCGTATCAAAGGCCTTGGAAAGGGTATTATCCTTACTCCTCTTGTATACTTCTGCGCGCTTCACAATATTCACAAATGCATCCTGCACATCAGCCGGCTTCTTTGTCGGATCGGATAAAACATAAATACCGTTCTGAATGGACTCGATCATTTTGTTGTAAAAAGTAGAATTGTCACTACCATTGTCCGTATAGTCAAATAACTGAACAAGCTTTGTAAGTTCCTGAATAATCAGCTCATTTCCCTTCGTCAGTTCATCGGCACGTTCACAGAACTTCTTTGCATCCTCAAAGGAAAGGGACTGCGCAAACACCTTACCGCTGCGATTCTTTTCCTTTTCATAATTCAGAGACTTCTGCTCCAAATTCAGGCGGTCAAAAATGACAGAAGCGGTCGCAACTCTTCGTTTTTCCAAAGAAGAACGCTTCCGTCCGTCCTTGATCTGGTCAACCTTGTAGACCAAATAATCCCTGGTAGCCGTTCTTGCATCCTCCAGTAACATCGCATACTTTGCAGGCTGTTTTTCTTTATTTACCTGACTGAGTTCCAGGAGCGCCTGTTTCATCTTCTTAAACTGTGCGGAAGATTTTACATGTCCCGGATCGACTGTTTTCTGATTCAGAGCATCGTAAAGACTTTCCGGCGTGGCCGTCATGGCTTTCATTTCAAACTCATTAAGCTTTTTATTCAGACATGTCTGAAAATCATTCGCGATAAGCTTCATATCCTGACTGTAGTCACCCGTCTGCAGCGTAACCATAACGCCCTTGATCCGGCGAAGTCTTTCTTTCATAGTCAAAGGTGAATCCTCGATCAGCGCCCTCCAGAGTTTCATATTATTCTGAAAAGACTGCTCAGCCCCGGGATTTTTACTCTCTTCCGGCAGGCGATCGTTTGCATGTTTTTCCTTCATCATGGCCAGATAGAACCGGGAAAGAATAGTGATATCACTTGCCGGATAACCGGCCTTCAGAAGTTCAATACGGGCAGTTGCATCATCCAGAACAACCTGCGGATTATAAGCGCCGCTTATTGCATCCTCAAATGTTCCTCTGATCAGATTACGCTCCTTGTAATCCATGAATTTCTTTTGATCCAGGTTTAATACTTCCCCGGCATATTTCTTCTGGTTTTCAAGTGCCTCGATGACCTCTTCACGGGTAAAATCGGTGTTGGGCCTTGCAAACCACTTCACCTCATTGGAAGCAAGTCTCACATACCTTGCCATTTTCCCAAACGGTGTTTCTGATAATGCGTTTAAATTCGCATCCAGACTCTCTTTTGGGCCATTGAACCTTATCCTGACGATATTTTTGCCCAGTGCGTTCTTTTTGTTTGTTTCGATAGCACCTTCCAATACATACGTATTCATGACATCATGATAATATTTCAAATTGCACAGAAGTGTTTCGAATTCATAGTCGCTGTTCCTGTCTCTATTCATTCCTTTCTGAATCATCATCTGTATCAGATACTGACAGGACCTGTAATAAGCATGTCTAGGATCCAGATTATCCATATTATTGCATTTCGCACTAAGAATCGAATCGTATTTCTTCAGCTTTTCCAGCATCAATTTCAAGGGTTCCTCGACACGGGAATCTGTCAGATATAGATTTTTTCCTTCGTTTTCTTCAAGTGTAAAACGCTCCGGGGCAACGGACTTGGTTTTCAAGATTCCGGGATCATGGCTTTTAACAGCGTCGGAAAATGCCGGGCATTTTTTTACAAAGGAATAACATTCACCTAAGTTATCACTTGTCATCTTGCCGGTGCAGAGCATATAAAGGGCATTCATTTCGGCTGACTCTATCGCTTCCTCTTTGGGACTGAGATCACCGCTCATGATATTTAACATCATATCGGAAATCTTCATGATATTAGAAATATCTTTCATAGAATACACATCACGGAGCTGTGTTTGAACCGGAAAACCGGCGTCATTCGAAGAACCTTTCTCCTTATTTGCCGGCTGTTCATTCACGATTGCCTCGCCCAGATCCGCGATGGAACGGTCAAGCTGGTTCCCATTGTTGCCCATGTCTTCGTAATAATCGATCTCATTAATGTTAAACTCTTTCATCTTTTTCCCTTCACCTTTCTCTTCCTGTTTTGGGAAGACTCTTTTTTGTTGTTTTTTCGCTTACAAGGACAATATACACCACCAAGAGCAACAAATCCGCAACAAATCATTTACCGTTTGTTCATATTTAGTCGATTTTTTCAAAAAAAACGCTTTGGTAAGCTTTTTTGCGTTCATATTTGTCTGATTTTGTTCATTTTTGTTCAAATATGTCCATTTTATGAACAAAAGTGTTTTTCTTATCCTTTTCTAAAACACATCCAATATATTGATCTCAGATCAGACGCATAGTAGAAAGTCAAAAAAGATTGTGCTATAATAGCCATGGGATTGCCCGAGCGAAGTGAGGGAGGGCCCCATGGTCCTGAGCGGAGCGAGGGATACACGATGCGAGCGGA
>CACYDN010000241.1 GCA_902773185.1 uncultured Lachnospiraceae bacterium
ATGAATACTTCTTCTTGAAGATCATGGATATGAGCCGGAAGGAGTATGTCAGGAATCAGCCATCACATAGAATTTGTGATTGAGCCACAATTAATATAATTGTATTCGATTTTATACAATCTTGCATGTTTTTATGTAATAATATATCTTCTTGCATGTTTTCATATAATCGTATATCTTCTTGCATATTTTTACTCGCTTTTCTCATCATCCTCATCCAGATTCCGGAAGACGCCGGCCAGCACAGCGCCGGAGATGTTATGCCACACGGAAAAGATGGCACCGGGTACCGTAGCCATGGACATATCCGGGAAAGCACTCCCGGCAAGCGATGTTGCAAGGCCCGAATTCTGCATGCCGATTTCGATCGATACCGCCTTCTTCCGGGGCGTATTCATCCTGAAGATCACACCGATCAGGAATCCGCAAAGATATCCGAGCAGATTGTGCAGGATGACAATCACGAAGATAATAGCGCCTGTGGAAAGGATTTTGGCACTGTTGTGCGAAACCACGGATGCCACGATCAGGCAGATTGCAGTCACGGAAACCGCAGGCAGGGCATCCCGCACCTTTTCCATATATTTTCCAAAGAGCTTGTTGATCAAAATACCCAGAGCGATCGGGATGATCACCACCTGGATGATGGATTCGAACATGGACTGCACATCCACGCTGACATCTTTCCTGAGGTAGAGATACGTCAGGGCCGGTGTCAGGAGCGGTGCCAGAAGCGTATTGACACTGGTCATCCCCACGGACATGGCTGTGTCCCCCTTTGAAAGGAAGGTGATCACGTTGCTGGAGGTTCCGCCCGGGCAGGTTCCCACAAGAACAATACCGACAAGGAGCTCATTGTCAACGCCGAAGAGCTTTCCCAGACCGAAGGCCAGAGCCGGCATCACGAGGAACTGCGCAACACATCCGATTGTTACATCCTTCGGATGCGAAAAGACCACTGCAAAGTCACTGAGCTTCATGGTGAGGCCCATGCCGAACATGACAACCATGAGCAGATAATTGATCCAGTCCGTGTCGACCCATGTACAGGATTTCGGCACAAAGAGAGCAAGTGCCGCAATGGCCAGCACGATCACTGCCATGAATTTTCCGATAAACTTACTGACTGATTTCATTTTTGTTATTTCTCCTTTTCACAGCGCAGTATTTCATGAGTTCTTCCTTCAGATATTCGTACCGGAGGCGCTTCTCTTCTTTTGCGAAATGAACCTCGCGGAATTGTTCCGGATTATCCGTATAGTCCAGGACTTCATCTCCAAACTGCTCACTGGTGAGGTCGAAGGTATGACCGTCTATCACATTATAGCAATGATAATTTCCGCCCGGCCGAAGGATGCCGTACACCTTGCCGCCGAAGATATCCTGCACCAGAAATGCCGTAATGGAACACTGACCGAGCGTCTTATTTTCCGGCGTCCAATCCTCCCGCATCCGGGGCGCACAGGTTTCGGCGCACCAAATTTCGGAGAGCGTATCGTAGAGCATCATGGGTGTTTCTATTTCGCTGTATACAGCACGGTTCCCCCGGGTTGTTTCGGGCTCGCATGCTCCCTCCTCATCCTTCAAGACTTCCGTTTGATCAATAATTTCACAAACCCCCACCGTTGCCTCTTCCCAGCCGTAAAAAACATAGGGAGAAAACCGGTGTCCCGCCGCCTGAAGCGCGCGGACAGCCTCAGCAAACCGCTCTTCCTTCACCAGGATATAATCCGTATTGTAGGTAGATACCGCAAAAATGGGGATACCCTTCTCGGCAAGCACACCGGACAGATTCGCCAAAATACCGACCAGGGAAAAGTCCAGCTCCCCTATGGTCTTCTCAGCATTCTCCGATTCCGCCGCCGTTTTCCCGCCGGGGTTCCCACTCGGATCAACTAACGATTCTTCCCGCAAAACGCCGTCAGGTTTCCCGCCGGCATTTCCCGGATCCGTCACATAGAACCCCAGCCAGCCGTCCTCTCTTGCCACAACATCCGCCGGTACATCCGCCGTAGCCGCTACAAGCGAAATCTCATCCGCCGTCCTGCCGACAAAATAAAAATCCTTCGTAAAATCAATATCCGAAACCGCTCCCACCTTGCAAACCGTGAGCGGACGGGGAATCACTCTTAATTCCAATATTCCATCCTCCTGAAATGAATGACCACAGAGAACCAAATACCTCCTCGTAAACGAGGGTTGCCGGTTGTCTGCAAAAAATAACACAGCTTCCGCAGGTGAAAGGTTGTCCCATCACCCGCAAAAACCATGTTTATTCTACCACAAGCACCGGCTAAATAAAATCATTTTACAAACAGGGATTACTTTCCCGGCGCACCCTCTGCCAGACTGTCCGACATTCAGGCAATCACATTCTTCTCTTCCCCTGCGAGGTAAGCCAGAAGGTTATCCGCCACGGTGCGGATCAGCCGCCTTCTCGCTTCCACGCTGGCCCATGCCATATGCGGCGTGATGCGGAGATTCGGCGCTGTGAGAAGCG
>CACYDN010000242.1 GCA_902773185.1 uncultured Lachnospiraceae bacterium
CCGCCCTCCACTCCGTTGCAGTAACCTATAAAGCACTGGAGCTGGCGGAAAAATCCAGAAAGAAAGGCAAAAAGGTCAACACCCGCATCCTGGTTCGGGCCGGCCTTCTGCATGATTACTGCCTCTATGACTGGCACGATAATAAAGGCGACCACCCGCTGCACGGATACACCCATGCAGAGGCGGCCATGTACAACGCCGGCCGTGACTTCGGAATCGGCCCCGCCACAGCAACCGCCATCTATTCGCATATGTTTCCGCTGAACCTCTTCCGGGTTCCCCGTACAAGGGAGGCCTGGCTCCTCTGTATCGCCGATAAGATCTGCGCATCATACGAAACGCTGCATTTCGACATGTACGGACCCGGGCTGAATACACTTTTCTAAATGCAATAGAAAAGGCCGGAGCAATCTCCGGCCTTTTTCGATGCATTACTGCATTGCCTTCGGCAATCTGAGCCCCTATTCTTCATCCTCCAGGTCCTCACCGGTTTCCTGGCGTTTCTTCAGCATATCCAGAAATTCCCGCATACGCCTTGCAGCGGGCTCATATTTTTTCTTTTCCTGCGTATCAAGGGCAGCTTCGAACAGATTCATTTCATGCTCGATGGCGATTCGCGTACGCCCTACAGATTCCTCATACATCCGGTTGCCCTCTGCCAGAAGCAGCTTATTGGCCTCCTGCTCCCTGGGCGGGATTTTCAGGCTTTCCAGCTCGGCGAGCCTTTCCTCTATTTCCGCATCCGTAAGCCCGCTCTGCTCATTCTTGATGATCATCCTGCGTTCCTCACCCGTGGATATGACCTTCACCACAACCTCCAGGATGGAATTCACATCATAGGTGAACGTGATATCTGCCGATTCCTTGCCTTCCTCGGCAACCGGAACCGGGATTTCGAGCTCCCCGAGCAGAAGATTATTCGCCGCCTGCCGGCTTTCGCCCTGCAGGACCGTTACCCGCAGCGCGGACTGGCCGTCATTGGCCGTATAAACACGGTGTGTCCGGCTGACCGGAATGACCGTATTCCGTTCAATAATGGGAAGATAATGGCCGCTCTCCTTATTGCCGGCCGAACGGGTCACGCAGATTTCCGTGCCCAGCGTAAAGGGACAGACATCCGTCAGGATCAGCTCCTTCACTTCCTCCCGACGTTCCTTCATGGCCGCCTCTATGGCCGCTCCCTCCGCTACTACCTGGTCGGGATCCAGCCGGCCGTTGGGAATCCGGCCGAACAGCCGACCCACGAAGCGCTTCACAAGGGAAAGACGCGTTGCGCCGCCAACCAGAAGCACCTCGGTAATATCCGCCAGACGCACATTGGCGTCCTTGAGGCTTCTCTCGATCGGCTTGCGGATCCTGCCCAGAAGAATCTGGCAGGCCTGCTCATATTCCTCCAGGGTGAATTTCCTTACAACTTCCTTCCCCTGGATCATGACGCGCATTTCCGTCTCTTTGGCATCGCTGAAGCCGATTTTGGCTTTCTCCGCCGCCTCATGTACCTGCGATAATTCCTTTGCCGTAAGGCCGGTTTCATCCAGCTCCTCCCGGCGAAGGAACAGTTTTTCCAATACGACCGTGAAATCCTCGCCGCCCAGGAAGTTATCTCCCGCCACGGCGCGAACCTCCATGATGCCGTCGCTGTATTCCAGAACAGACACATCAAAGGTACCGCCGCCCAGATCGAAGACAAGGTAGCGGTTTTCGCCCTCCCGCCTGCTGCAGCCGTAGCTGATTGCAGCGGAGGTCGGCTCCGAAACGATCCGTTCCACTTTAAAGCCGGCCATTTCGCCGGCCTGCTTGGTTGCGCGGCGCTGGGCATCATTAAAGTAGGCAGGCACGCTGATCACGGCCTCCTCTACCTTTTCTCCCAGATAAGTCTCCGCATCCTCTTTCAGATACTTCAGAACAATGGCCGAGAGCTCCGTTGCGGAAAACACGCGTTTTCCCAGCCGGTATTCCCTTTTTGTCCCCATGCTCCGCTTAAAGCAGGATGCCGTCTCATCCGGATGGGTCAGTCCCCGCACTCTCGCGGTCTCACCCACGTATGTATTGCCCTCCTCGTCAATCGATACCACCGAGGGGGTCAGCTTATTGCCAAGCCGATTGGGGATTACCACCGGTTTATCGCCGTCAAACACAGCGATCAGGCTGTTGGTGGTTCCCAGATCAATCCCAACGATCATCTTTTCAGCTCCTCACATTTTTTCTCTAGCAGCCTGTGGCTGCCGAAGGCCGAAAGCGCCTTCTCATAATACATCAGTGCCCTGGCACTGTCCTTTTCCGTAAGCGCGAGATCCCCCGCCATTAAGAATATCCGGTAGTTATTGTCCCGGTACTCTCCTTCCGGCTTTGCCATCTCCAGTAGTCCGGGCATCAGACGACCGGCTTCGGCCATTTTCCCCTGCAGCATCAGCATCCTCACCTGCATAATGCCCTTCAATTCGGGATCCTTCATCTGCTCGGTCCTAACACGCATCAACTCCAGATACCGGCTGACTCTTCCGCGGCTGGCAAACTGATGGGATGCCGCGATTGCCATGATCATGGCCGCCGCAGGACTGCTCCACCCGGCTTTCCCATCCTGAATGATCATCGCATTTTCCGCCTTTTTCCATTCACCCAGCCAGAGATATACACTGCCGAGACAAAGTTGCTGCGAAACCGTGCATGCATTTTCCCGGGACGAAACCCGGATGACCTCCTCAAGTTCCGCCGCATTCCCGCTTCTCAAATACATCTCGGCAAGCATATCGTAAATCTTATTCCGATCCTTTGTCTCGTACATCAGGAGCGACCGGAGCATCACCTCCGCCTCGCGCATCTTTCCTTCCCGGATCGACATATGTGCGAGGACCAGCTTCACCTCTGCCGAAACTGCCTGTCCGTGAGCAAGCTCCATAAGAAGCGTTCTCGCCTCATCCGGTCTCTGCCGCTCCGCCAGCGTATCGGCAAGGCCGAAAACGGCTTTCTTTCTGTCTCCCGTGGAAAGCCGGGTGCCGAGGGCCCTTTTGTAGGTTTCCTCCGCATGCGAATAAAATTCCATTTCCCGGAACTGGTCGGCAATAAAGATCATGGTCCTTCCGACAGTCCTTCTGTCACCGAGAACCCTGGTAAAATCCTCTGCCGCCTTACCGGTCTCCTGCAGCTCGCGGAAACACATGCCGCGGGTCACCAGATAAAGCGCATCCGGCCTGCGTTCGATCTGACGGGTCAGATGTTCCACTGCTTCGGGAAAGCGGTGCATCTTACACAGAAGCACCCCCATGAGTCCCCGGATCCGTTCATGCCGGGGATTCAGCTTTTCCGCCTCCTGATAAGCCTGAACTGCCTTATGGGGATCCCGGAGTCCCTCCAGGAGCTCCCCTTTCAGGATATAGAATTCCTCCGGATCCTGCATATCGCAGGTCTCCGGCGTTTTGGCCAGCGGTTCCTTTTCCAGAAGGAGCCGGAAGGCCTCGGTCAGTTTATTCTCTTCCTTTGCCATGAGTGCCCGGTAATATGCGCAGGTCACGCTGGGAATACCGATTCCCTCATACCGATCCAACACCTCATTGGCAAATTTATACTTCTTTGTCAGAATATATACCCGGGCCATCACTTCGTAGGGATCGACCATGTACGGGTAGATTTCCATAGCCTGGGAAGCATAGAAAAGCGCTTCCTCCATCATGCCCCGCTTCAGCGCACATTTCGCCTGAAACAGCGTTCCGGTATAGCTGATCCGTTTCCGGGCGATCATCTCCCGGCAAAGCCGGATACAGCCAAGGTAATCGTCCTGCCGGTACAGAAGTTCAATCCGGCTCTCATACCAGGCATCCACGTCGTCCGGATCCTCTCCGGTGGAAAGCTCCAGATACCGCTGGGACTCGGAAAGATTCCCTGCTGCAAGATGTGCCATTCCCAGAAGCAGCAGGACATGGTTTCTTTTTTTCTTTTTTTCTGCGTTTTCAGGCGTGTCGGGCAGATCGTCTATCACCCGAAGCCAGGTTTCAAACGCCAGGATGGCATCCCGCTCCCGATGAATGGACAGATGGCTGCGACCCATATAATTCAAATATTCCGTCAGCTCTTCATCTGACGGATGATAACTTGAGAAGACCTCGATGGCCTCATGAAACATCCTCGCCTGGTAATACGCCTTCCCCAGCTCCATCCGAACGGATGTGTCCTCCGGATTCCGTTCCATATCCATCTTCAGCTTTTCCGCCAGCGCCTTTGTGGTCGTGGCCAGCTGTGTCCGGATATAAATATCGTACGGATGCTTCCGGATCTCGCTGATGAGCCTTTCCCTCGCCTCCGTGAAACGCCCCTCCTCCGTCTCCGCCTTTGCTATCCGGAGAATCACGGAGGAATCCGCCGGCCGAACGGTAAGGCAGGTATCGAGATACCGGTACATTTCTTTCCGACGCCCGAGAAGCTGCATCACATCCGCCCTGAGAAGAAAGGCATCAAAAAACGGATAGGCGCGCGCCAGCTTTGCCGAAAGCGTTTCCGCCTCCCGGAAACGGCTTTTCTGGAGAAGATGCCGCGCATACTGCTCATCCAATCCGGGATACTGAATATCGATTTTTTGAAACTCTTTAAATAAAACGGTCTGTTTTTCCGTATCGCCCTTCAGCACTGCCCGGCGCAGCTCGAGAAAACGTTTTACAAAGTCGTCATAGTCCGCATTCTCCGGTCCGCGGATCAGACCGAATTCAATCTGGTCTTCCCGCATCAGCCTGCGTTCAAAATACTGAAAAAAGGAAAGCGGAATCCGGTCGGACAGTTCATCCGCCCGCTCCGTCAGTGCATATCGCCTGTTCAAAAGCTCGAGTACACTGCGGGGAACGACCGGGTTCGCCAGAAGCTTTTCGAGGATGATCAGCATGCCGTCATCCGATGTATCGAGCATCGTAAAATAATCCGAATCCAGAAGGGTCTGCCATTTTTCCGGAGAAATCCGGTCAAAAAAGCTTCCGTAGAGTGTTTCCACCGCACGGACTGCCGTTTCCCGTTCCGGTTGGAATTTCGGCTCCGGTCCTGTCTCCGGCACATCCTCTTCGCCGCGAAGCGCCTTTTCATAAGCTTCGCGAAGCTCCATAAACCCCTCCGGGTCATCCTCCGGATGCACCTCCCGAAGGCGGCTCCTATAAGCCCGGCGGATTTCGGCCCGGTCAGTGGTCTTTGAAATTTTCAGTATATTCCAGATATCCATGCCGAACTTATCTCATCCACAGGCCGCGTGCGGCCGCCCGGGCACACCGATGCATGTCCGGGCACCTGCCACATCTCAATATTACTGCATCAGGCCTTCCAGTGTTCTCCGGATTGCCTTCATGAAATCTTCCGTATTCAACGCTTTTACATCGGTAAGGCTGGTAATGAGAGCCAGATCCTTGGTCATCTCGCCGCCCTCAATGGTATCGATGGTTGCCTTCTCCAGTTTATCCGCGAAAGCCATCAGCTCCGGCAGATTGTCCAGCTCGCCGCGCTTCCGGAGCGCGCCGGTCCATGCAAAGATGGTTGCAACCGGATTGGTCGATGTTTCTTCATGGTTCAGGTACTTATAGTAATGACGCTGTACGGTTCCGTGAGCCGCTTCATACTCATAGTAGCCCTTCGGGGAAACCAGAACGGAAGTCATCATCGCCAGTGAACCGAATGCACTGGAAAGCATGTCGCTCATCACGTCGCCGTCATAGTTTTTGCAGGCCCAGATAAAGCCGCCCTTGGACTTCATAACGCGAGCAACCGCATCATCGATCAGCGTATAGAAATAGGTGATGCCGGCCGCTTCGAATTTCTCTTTAAATTCGTTATCGTAAATCTCCTGGAAAATATCCTTAAAGGTATGGTCATACTTCTTGGAGATGGTATCCTTTGTCGCAAACCAAAGCTCCTGCTTTGTATCCAGTGCATAGGTAAAGCAGCTGCGGGCAAAGCTGGCGATGCTGTTAGAAAGGTTATGCATGCCCTGCACCACGCCGGGGCCTTTGAATTCATGGACCAGAACACTCTCTGTGCTTCCGTCCTCAGCCGTGTAAACCAGCTCAACCTTGCCGGCACCCGGAATCTTCATTTCACTTGCTTTATAGACATCGCCGTAAGCATGACGTGCGATCGTAATCGGCTTTTCCCAGTTTCTGACACAGGGATCGATACCCTTCACCTGAATCGGTGCACGGAAAACGGTTCCGTCCAGAATGGCACGGATGGTACCGTTCGGACTCTTCCACATCTCCTTCAGGTTATACTCCTCCACGCGCGCCGCATTCGGTGTGATGGTGGCACATTTTACGGCAACCTTATATTTCTCCGTCGCCTTCGCGCTGTCGATGGTGACCTGATCGTTCGTCTCGTTTCTATGCTCCAAACCAAGGTCATAATACTCGGTTTTCAGGTCGATGAAGGGGAGCAGCAGCTCGTCCTTGATCATCTTCCACAGGATGCGGGTCATCTCATCGCCGTCCATCTCCACGAGAGGGGTTGTCATTACTATCTTACTCATGTCGTCCTCCTTCTTTCTCGTATGGCAAGAAACGCCATACTAAATAAAACTTGATACATCAGTTACAAATATATTCCCAAATACACTATATTTTTTTTGCAGAGGTTCGCGCGAGTAAACCTGTTCGTGACACTGCTCTCGCACGACCACGGGTTACCCCTAGCGGCCGCTTCGCAAAAAACGCTACGCTCGCTAAACTCTCACTTCGCGTCCATAGAACGGACGCTCGTGAATCGTTAAGCGCCGAGACCCGTGACGGTCCCTCACAGGCTTACTCGCGCTCACCCTGCCCAAAACTCTTACTCTACAAGGATGCAAGAAGTTTTTTCAGTACTTGCGTTTCCCCGTACTCGGAAAGGGGCGGGGCGACATGCTTCGCCGCATCCTTCACCTCCTGCCGGGCACTACCGATCGCATAGCTCTCCTCCGCCGCAGCGAGCAGCCCCAGATCGTTGATGTTATCGCCGAAGGCCATCGTTTCCTCGCGGGAAATACCGAGCAGCGCCTGCAGCTTCCGGAGCGAAGCACCCTTATCGGCATCCGGATTCACCACATCCATCCACATGGTTCCGGCGGAAGCAATCTTAAAGGTCCCCTCCCACTTGGGCAGGAACCATTTTTTCACCTCTTCCTCCACCGTATCCTTCTTATAGATGGAAAGCTTCACAATATCATCCCGGAGATTTTCCTCAAAATCCCCAAGAACCTCGATATTAAATTTGTAAGAATCACGGAGCCAGTAGAACATTTCACTGTACTCCTCACAGTAAGCCGCATCCTTTCCGCAGAGCATGATATCACAGCCGGGCATCCGCTTAATATCATGGATCATTTCAAAAAGCGGTTTCCTGCCGATCACGTTCATGGAATAGATTTCCTGCGGTCCCCGGAGGATACTTCCGTTATCCGTAATATAATAGATATCCTCCCACACGGGCTGAAACAACCGTGCCATGCTGATGAACTGCCTTCCGGAAGCACCGGCAAAAATAATGCCTTTCTCCTTCAGCTGCCGGATCACGGTCATCATTTCGGGATCGATCTTATCCGTTCCGTCCGGCACAAGCGTGCCGTCGATATCGCTGGCAATTAGTTTTATCACATGATTCTCCTTCCTGTTACCCAAAAAGCCAAACTACATTATAACCGAAACTCTTCTCCGGGGCAAGTCCCGTGAAAAAAGAAGCCACGCCCCCTTCTTGACCTTTTTCGCTGCATTTTGTATAGTGTTTTCATGATAAAAAAACGTATGATCATCTGCATATTCTTCCTGATGCTGGCCTGTCTTACGGCCTGCGGCCGGAATGCACCCAAGACGCATCCGGCCGGCTTTTCGCGTGAGGAAAACGCGCGGCTTCTGGCCTGCCGGGATCTTCCCGCCAATCCCGCCATCCGGGATTACTCGGATCTTCTGGAAAAAACCGGCTACGTCATCACGGATGTCTCCCCTCTGGATGATAACCGTTTGCTTCTGGCCGGCCAAAAGCAAACGGATGACTCCTGGTCCTGCGCCGCACTTGTTCTGGATCTTCGGGACAGCTCTCTCTCTTTCCGCGGCGATTCTTTTCTGATCAGCAGCAGGGACAGACAGGATGTCAGCGGTCCGCCGCTTCTCCGGATTCTATCTATTGAACCGCTGGTTCTGTACGACCAGAACGGCTGCGTCATCTACACGCCGGAGAAATCCCCGGTAACGAATCCGATTCCGGAAGAGTCCCGCTATTGGGATGTCACCGTGAAAGGCGGCCGCATTTTTCTCTGCGGCTGGAGCGGCTTTATTTCCGAATTCACCGATGATCATACCTTCAAACCTGTTTGGACCCTGAATTCCGCTCTAAGCAGCATGACACTCATGCCCTGCGCAGATGAGAATACCCTGCAGTTTCAGGTTTCCGGTCCGGTGAAAACCGGAGATACGCTGTACCTTCATCTGGATATCCGGGACTGGAGTGAATCCTACTACACCCTTCCCTCGAAGACCTTCTGGGTAAACTATGCGGACCGGGACTCTCTCATCTCGCTTAACCGGGCGGACAAGGTCAACACCATTGAACTCTACCATATCGGCGGAGAGGGGCATAAGACCATCAAGATTCCTCCGGAGATTAACGAAGACTGTTGGCTGGATACCTCGGAACATCCCCTCACCGATCACATCTGTGTTTTTTACACACGGATCGATCCGGATGGCATTACCGGCCTCTATGTTGCCGACCTTTCGAAGCTTACGCCCGCTTCCTGGTCACCTCTGGAAGAGACGCCCTTCGAAATGCCGGAATTTACACCCGACATTCTTGCCGACCGGGTGAAGCAGATTGAGGAAAGGTACGGTCTTCTCATCCGTTTCGGGGACGAAACCAGAGATGAGCTCTGGGGCTACAAAATGACGCCCACCGAGGATATCACCAAAATCAGTATCGCTATGGATACTCTGGAGGATGCACTCAGTCTCTATCCGGATGATTTCTTCCGAAATCTGGAAGAAGGCTTCGTCCGGGACATCTATATCTACTTTACCGGTGCGCTGCTTCCTGTCGATACGAGCGAAAATATCTCCAATGCCGCCGGCATCACCTGCACGGACGGCGGTGTATCCTATATGGCTTATGACATTGAAAGCTACACCCTTACCCGCGGCACCGTGGTGCATGAATTCTCCCACATTGTGGATCTTCGTGTGAAGGAGCATGACTGGAACTTTGAAGAAAAATGGGCAGCCAACAATCCGGAAGACTTTGACTATTACTACGCTTATGTTGCCGAGAATGGCGAAATGATCGAATTTGCGGCCGACTCCTCCTATACCTCCTATGGTCCCGGCGCACTGGATGACCATAGCAAGATATATCTCATCGATACCTATTCGAAGACCTATCCCACCGAGGATCGGGCCCGCGTATGGGAGTATTTGATGAATGATGCCGCCGGTCCGCCGGATTACTATGACTCCCCTGCCCTGCAGGCGAAGCTTACCCTGTATTTCCAAAGCATCCGGGACTGCATGGATACGTCCACCTGGCCGGCCCGGACCGAGTGGGAAAAACGGTTGGCGGAGGCGAAGGCGAAATAGCCCGAAACGCAGCGATGTTCATATTCAAACGATCCGGTGCAAGTAATAACGGACTACCGATACAACAATAGAAAGAAGGCTTACTATGGTTCGCTACACTGTAAAAAAACGAAAAAAGACAAGGCTCACCCTTCGGATTCTGGGGCTTTTCCTGGCCACCTTCTTTGGCGGCATGACTAGCCTCTTCTTCATGGGAAAATACCACGGTCACTACATTGCCCTGGTCTTCTTCATGATGTTCGCCCTGTACGGCATCATGCTGATCCTGCACACCTTTTCCAAAACAGCTTATGATGTAACTTATGAATTCGATGTGGATGACTTTTCGATCAAAAGCTGGCGCGGGACAAAGACCTATCCCTACAATGCCATGCGGGATCTGAACCATGTGATTCCCGATAACGAGAATATCTACAGCATCATCCATTTCTACGTCGGCCGTGAAAACTACCTGCTCCCCTTCTCCTACCGGAAGGAGCTGGCGGATAAGCTGTATATCTTCCTCAACGAACGCGTGACCAGCGCGATCATCGGAGAAGACCTCCGCCCGCCGAAGGCACCGGAGGCTGATGAAATTGTGGATGGCGAAGCTGTTGTGAAAAACAGTAAGAGTGAAAAATCATAGATAACAGATTGTGACAGTCCCGGCAAAGGCCTCTGAAAAGCTGTCCGGGAACTGCCTAAAATCAAAATCAGAATACGGAAACCGAATCGGAATGAACAAAGACAGACTCGCCCCTCTTCTTACTGAGGGGCTTCTTCAGGAATTATATACAGAGGAAACCGTGTCCTCCACCAATACACTGGTGAAGGAGCTTTTCCGGGCCGGGAAACGTGGCCCCCTTCTTTATGTGGCCGAGGTGCAGACCGCCGGCCGCGGCCGTCTGGGCCGAACCTGGAACTCTCCGAGTGAAAGCGGCATCTGGATGTCACTTCTTGACACGTCTCCGAATGAAAACATTTCGTCCCTGACGCTTGTAACGGCTGTAGCGGTCACAAGGGCCATCCGGAAGGTATACCCGGCTCTTGCGCCTATGATCAAGTGGCCGAACGATATCCTGCTTCCTGTCGGCCGCCCGCTCCAAACAGAACACGATTCCAGTCTTCAAAGCAACACCCCTGCGTTTGCAGCCACATCCGTTAGCCGCTCCGAAGACAGCTCGCAAACAGCTGTGATCTACAAGAAGTTCTGCGGCATCCTGACGGAGGCAACCTCCTTCGGGCCGGAAACCGGTATCATCTTCGGCATCGGCATCAACTGTACTCCATCGGCTTATCCGCCGGAGCTCGCCGGGAAAGCAACCTCTCTTGCAGAAGCCCTTTCATCCGCTGTTCCGAACCCGGCAGGCTGTCCGAACCCACACTCAACTGAGGCCCCGGCTCCCACTTTTGCCGGAATTATACCGTTCATGCCCGGCATCGATACAACGCCCGACCGGGAGGCCGTTATTCTGGCCTTTGTACCGGAGATGCTCCATCTTCTTCGGGAATACAGCCGGACAGGCGACCTCAGCTTTCTATTGGAGGAATACAACAATCTCCTGATTCACCGAAACAGACCGGTCTATCTCTACCGTACGCCGACCGGTATGAACGAAGCCGCTTCTCCCGTGAATTCTTCCGGAGAACCGGGCGGACAAAATACCAATGCCAATACAGATGTGGCAGAAAACCGGGAAGGTCCCTTCACAGCCCTTGGCATCCGCGCGGACGGCGCTCTCCTCATCCAAAAACCGGACGGAGACATCCAGCCGCTTATCAGCGGGGAAATCTCCGTCCGAGGTGAAAACGGGTATATCTAATACACCGATTTCTGATTTACTATTCATTATGGCTCATTTATCATCCTGTCAGGTACATCCTGTATTTCAGATAACACTTTTACGGTCTCTGCATGGATACAGAGGTAATCTTTCCATCCTTCACCGTTACGTAGCAGCCGTCCGGTTTGATGGCGAAGCCAAACACATCCATCAGGTTGAAGGTGTAGTAATACAGCGTATTCTGCTCAGGAAGAACATCCTTCACGATCTTCGTATCCTTCCCGTAGGTAATGGTATCCAGATTCATTCTGGTTGTTGCGTACCCTTCTACCATGATATGCGCCTGCAGGATGATCGTATCACCCTCCTTCAACTGCACCGCATCTCTGGCATACGCCTTCGTTTCTTCCGAATAGCCGCTTGAGACGTACATGGGCCGGTAGCCGTTTGTATCGTCATACAGCACATAGAGCCAGGTATCCTTCCCGTTCAGATTGATGGGTGCGATATAAACCCGGCAGTGTTCATTCTCTCTGAGAAGAGACATTTCGAAGGGATGACCATCCATCATAAAGCCCTTCCTGTCAGGCGTTTTCGCATAGCCATTCTCTTTTTTCTCGACATCTCTGTCACTTCCCCAGTAGAACCAGGTCTCATAGCCATTGATATTGCGGATTTCATACAGATAATAATCCGCCCGGGCAATCAGTTCCTTGCCTGATTTGATATTCAGCTCCAGCTGGTTTGCCCCATTCACAAAGGGCTCGATTTCCGGAGATGCATTCTGCGAGGTAACCATATTCCCATTGTCGCCCGGCTCAGTCGTGTTATTCTCCAATCCCTGCGGAACATCTGTGGCTAATTCTGTCGTCGGCGCTTCCGTTGGTGGTGCCTCTGTTGTCGGGGCTTCTGTAGTCGGTGCTGTGGTCGCCTCTGTTGTTGAGGCTTCCGTCACCGCTTCTGTTGTCGGTGCTTCGGTCGGCGCTTCGGTCGTCTGCGCCTCCGTTACGGCTTCCGTCGCTTCCGCAGCAATTTCCGGCGGTGGCGGAACCTCCGTCTGCGGTACCCAGGAGGGAAGTGTCCAGGAATCATACAGCTGATCGATATAAGCCAGATAATAGTAGCTGCCTGCGATATCATCCACTGCCGCAGCATAATTATCCAGACAGGTGGATGACGTATACTGCGGAGAATAGAACAAAAGTCCGGTTGCTCCCGCGTGACTCACGCCCTTCACCTGGTAAAGGATGCAGCTATTCAGTACATCCTGAATATGCGCCCCTGCCATTCCCAATAGTTCACCCGACAGCCAGGCGAAATCGCCCATATCCACCAGATTGGTATACATTTCTCCGCTGCTGGTCTTGCCCCAGCCGTAGGAATCCGCCGAGGCCATGGCCTGCTGCAGCTGGGAATAGGCATCCATGTCATAAAGACTGGAATAAAGGTAGCTTCCCATCTCCGCGAAGGCCTGCTCCACGGCATCCGCATAGGCCAGATTGGTTACCGACAGGGTAATGCCGCTTTCCAGCCCAAGCGATCTGCACTTTTCCTCGTAGGTATCGCAGATGCCTCTGGATACATCCTCCGGCGTTGCGCCCGCATTCCCGCTGATATAATTTAAGAACCCATCATAAGACCAGCCCGGTCCGGGAATCGTCTCCTCCGAGGCCACCATCAGCTTTGCTCCGTTTTTAACCGCGGAAACGGTCTCCACGGAAGCCATGAGGCAGGTATCGAAACCGATGATATCCAGCTTCATCGGCAGATTTCCCATTGCCTGACGAAGTTCATCCATGGAAAGGGAATCGTAATCATATTTTTCATCGAAAGCAACGCCGGCATGCGGCTCGGAGCCATGATCCCAGATAACAAGCATGAAATGATCCGCCGGATAGGTTGTCATGCCCCAGGTCACGAAGTCCGCCAGCGTTCCCGCATCACCCATGGAAGCTTCCGGCAGGGAATCCAGTTTTACAAGACTGCCTCCCTCCACCTTGAAGCGCTGATTTGCGTTGCTGTCAATACCGGATGTTTCCCAAGCCTTGGAGCCGCCTGTTTCCAGGAGCAGATTCACATTCGTCCCCAGATTGGCCTGAAACATCTCTTTCATGTTGTAGGTTGCATAACCGCCGCCGCTCTCCAGATCCGATCCGCAAAGATAGACCATCACCGTCCAACCGCCGTCGCCGGTTCCTTTATTCTCTTCCTTTTCCGTCTCAACGATTTCGGTCGATCCCGCTTCTTCGGTCTTTCGCTGGTCCGTCTCAATGGATGCTTTGGATTTTTCGTCGTTCTTTTTCTTCTTCACCAGAAATCCCGGCTTCCAAAAGGCGGTGATCACAAAGGCCAAAAAGACCCATGCGGAAACAATCACAATGATCGCCGCTTTATTACTTTTTTTCTTCATGCGCACTACCTCATCAAATACCCTCGTCGTCAGGCGTCATTTCAAACGGGGCGCCAACGCCGCTGGGGCGTACAAACGCTATATATCCGGTCTCGCCGGAGTTGTAGATCACATCTCCCGCCATATACTGTACGCCATCCGCCTGATAAACCATTTTGAGTGTGATTTTGATATAGCTTCCCATCAGGACGGTCTCCGTCTTGTCCCATGTTCCGGAATAGAGTTCCTCTGCATTTCCGCTCTGGTCAAGCTCCTTCCCTTCATCTCCTTCATAGGCCCGGTCATACTTCAGCTTCAGCGTGACCTCTTTGCCATCCGTTAAGAAGGTTCCGTTCAGCAGCATGTAATTCTTGTAGCCGCTGATGTTATAGGGATCCAGATAGATCAGCACCTTCCAGCCGCCCGTCAGCGTGGAAAGGTCGCTCACACTCTCTGCCTTCGGATGAATGCCGCCATGCATATAGCCATCGGTGTACCAAAGGAAATCCTTTTTTTCGGCACGATCCGATGTGGAAAGCTTATCCGGATCATAGACCGCTTCCGTCGGCTTCTCCGTCGCAGCTTCCGTGGTGGCTGCTGTCGTGGCCTCTGTCGTGGCCTCTGTCGCAGCTTCGGTTGATGCCTCTGTGACAGCTTCCGTGGTGGCTTCCGTGGTGGCTTCCGTAGTAATTTCCGTCGACGTTTCTGTTCCGGCCTCCGTTTTTTCTTCACGCGTATTATTCTCTGCTGTAGCCGTGGTTACGGAATCATCATC
>CACYDN010000243.1 GCA_902773185.1 uncultured Lachnospiraceae bacterium
CGTCGGACATATCCAGATAGTCCGGCAGTCTTTACATAATTTTCTCTAATGCGCTTCTATCCATTATATCTTCATTATACATGTCGTGTTCCTCCTTATTCGTCGGAACACACGCGAAAAAATATGTGCCGGACGCGAACCGGCACATATTATTTTAGTGAATATTTGCGATTTTGTCAACATCTTCTATAAAGCAAGAAAGTGTTGCATTTTAGATTTCCTCACGGAAAAACCGAAGCACTTGATCCATTTCTTCGTCGGTACCGATGGTAATACGTAAATAGGGGTTGGCCCGCAGAGATGAAAAATGACGGAAATAGATTCCCTTTTCCCTGGCCTTTAAGAACACCTCTTCTGCCGTATGCGGGGCCGGCGGCGCCGCAAACACAAAATTGGCGGACGACGGCAGCACCGTAAATCCCATAGTCCGGATTTCCTCGGTAAACCTGTCTCTGGTGGTCTTGATCTTTTCCACGCTTTCCCGGAAATAACCATCATCCTCAACCGATGCAACACCGGCCGCAATGGAGACAGAGTTCATTGTATAGGAATTATAAGAATTCCGGATCGCCATCAGATAATCGATCAGCTTTTCACTGCCGACGGCATACGCAATCCTGGCTCCCGCCATGGAGCGGGACTTGGAAAAGGTCCTGGTCACCAGAAGATTCTCATATTCCGGAATCAGATCAAGAACACTTGCGTTTTCTCCGGCAAAATCAATATAGGCTTCATCCACAATAACTACCACATCCGGATGATCGTTCAGAATTTCACGGATCACTTCTTTTGTTTCATAAATTCCGGTAGGTGCATTGGGATTCGGGAAGATCACCCCGCCGCAGGGAATCCTGTAATCGGAAGGCCGAATCCGGAACGTATCATCCAAGGGAATTTCCGTAAACGGAATCCTGTAAAGTTCCGACCAGACCGGATAAAACGAATAAGTGAGGTCCGGAAAAAGTACCGGCTCTTCTCCGCCAAAAAAAGTTAGAAAGGCCATGCCGAGCACATCATCGGAGCCTACCCCGGCAAACACCTGAGATGTTTTTACCCCATGATACTTTGCTATGCTTTCCCGGAGAAGCGTAACATTGGGATCCGGATACTTTTTCAGTAATTCCGCATCAAACCCCTTCAGAACCTTTGCCGCCTCCGGACTCGGCGGATATGGATTTTCATTGGTATTCAGTTTAATGATATTCTTCTCTTTTGGCTGTTCTCCCGGCACATAGGGGGTAACCAGCCTGACATTCTCTTCCCAGCTCATATTCACCTCATAAATTACAGCCATAGGGATGCCCCTATGGCTGATACTTTTATTATTGCTTATCCAGAGTAAAGGCATCTGCGCCTGATGAATCAAAGAACTGCAGCGTTTTGCCACCCTTCTTGATCAGTGCATTATCAAATTCTTCCCCATCCACATAGAAAGTAACATACTTTCCGTTCTTCTTATAGGTTCCCTTCATTTCCTGCGAAAGTTCCGGATAAGATTCTCCGTCAAAGGTCACATTATCATAACGCAACGTAAAATTTTTGCCGTCCAATTCCAGTGTAATATCCTCGTAAACAATACCGCTTCCGGTATCAAACGGAATCTGTGTTTTTTTGTAGGTTCCCTTGATCCTGTTCATCATCAAAAGAACAACCGCCGCTGCAGCGAGCGCTATAACCACTACAGCAATGGCTATGATCTTCGGTGCATTGCTTTTCGGTACAACAGGATTGGGCGATGCGATCGGCTGATCAAAACCGCCGCCAAAGTCCTGACCCTGATCAAAGCCCTGTCCGTCCTGACCCTGATTCGGATCATATCCGCCGTAATTATCCATATTTCCTCCTCTTTAATCCTTGTAACACTCCGGCAATCCGCCATATTTATATCGGTGCACCGTTTCCGAATGAACGGAAGCACTAGGCTATTCGGGAAAGCAGGCAAGCATTCGGTCCAGTTATTTAAGAATCGTTATACTAGGGTGAAGTTTATCTGTTTTTTCTTATTCTGTCAAGTAGGACAAAACAGCCACAGGTTTCCCTGTGGCCGTTTTGTATTCTATATTATTTTTCAAGAACGAAAGCCTTGTTTCCTGATGTATCGTAGAACTGAAGTCTCTTTCCACCCTTTTCGATCTTAGCGTTATCCCACTCTTCGCCATCAACGTAGAAGGTTACATACTTACCATTCTTCTTGTAAGTACCCGACATAGATCCCATAGATGTTCCGGAATAGCTGTAATCAAGTTTGAAGTTCTTACCGTCAAGATCCAGTGTGATATCAAGCGAAACACCGCTTTCTGTCATAGTTCCCTTGTAAGTACCCTTAATCTTGCCCATCGTCAGGAAAACGATAGCTGCTGCAATGAGCGCAACGACAACCACTGCAATGGCAATGATCTTCGGCGCATTGCTCTTGGGCGCTACCGGAGTCGTTGCGGGCTGCTGATCAAAGCCGCCGTACCCCTGATTCTGGTCATAGCCCTGTCCATACTGACCCTGATTCGGATCGTATCCGCCATAATTGTCCATAGCTTCCTCCTTTTACCCTCTTGGTAATAAATAATGTTTCCCATATCAAAGCCCCGTTCAACCCTCATCGAACCGTTTGACATGAATGATTACATATTAGCTACTTTTTAGTAATCTGTCAAGTAGTTGTATGCACCTTTCCTACAAGTTCCATATGCGGATATGCAAAATTGATTCCCGCATCATGATATTTGGCAAGAAGTACCTGCCGGATCTCACTGCCGGCGTAATAATTATCCTCCGCCGTCTGGGTTTCGACAAAGCAGGTTAGATTCACACTGCTGTCTTCGAGTGTCACATTGATAAAGAGCTCCTCCGCCGTATTCTTGCGAAGATCGATTGTCCGCCTGTTTTCCAGAATCGTTTCGGAAAGCAGTTTTTTCGCCGCAGCAAGCTTTTCGGGATCTTGCGCATCCTCATACGTAATGGCTACCGTCAGGGGATACCTGTTTTCTTCATGCTGGGTCGTCAGATTCTTTACCACCGTGGAATCCATGACCGAATTGGGTATGATGGATTCCGACTTATCCATGATATTCTTCACGATCGTATGACGGAGATTCATGGAAAGAACGTAGCCGGATATCCGGTTCCCTCCCACAGTCATTTCAATACGGTCACCGACATCAAACGGTTTAAAGACCGTGATGATAAATCCATGAATGATGTTGCTGAGTCCCTCCTGAAAAATAAAACCAAGCACGACAACGAGGAGGGAGCTGGACATCAGGATCGTATTGGCAAACTTATGCATGCCGTTCCACAGGCTCGCGACATTGAGAACCAGCAGAACAATGATCAGAAAGCGGAAAACACCCCTCAAAAAGGAGCTCTGGATGTTCTCCGCACCCTTTTTCTTTTTGCGGGCGCAAAAGATCTGATCCACGATTTTCATAGCAATGAAGGCGATCAGACAATATACAGCGACCTTAAATAACCGTTGCTGTGATAATTCTTCTAAAAAATCCATGTACCATCTTCCTTATACTACTTAAGTACCTTCTGCAGATATGCGGAAATCGCTTCCGGATCATCCGATAAAACAACCCTGTCCGCATCCTTCTGATCCATAAACTCTTCTGTGGCCAGAGATTGGATCACCTGATACAGATCTTTGTAAAACCCTTCCGTGTTGAACAGAATAAAAGGTTTTTCGAAAAAATCGATTCGCATCCAGGAAAGGATATCGGCAATTTCCTCCAGCGTACCGAGTCCGCCGGGTAGAGCGATAAAGGCATCTGCCATTTCTGCCATTTTTTCCTTTCGATCTGCCAGATCCTCGGTCACGATAAGATTGGTCAGATGTTCATGACACCAACCGTTATCCTTCATAAACTTGGGGATGATTCCCGTAACGGATGCACCGCCGGAAAGCGCCGCATCTGCCACCTCTCCCATCATGCCCTCTTTCCCGGCACCGTAGATGAGTTCATGACCTTCCGAAGCGATCCATTCCCCCAGCCTGCGGGCATCCGCAAGATAGGCTTCTCTCTTTCCCGGAAGCGAACCGCAAAATACAGCTATCTTCATTTGTCTTCCTCCAACGTTTCTACCAGTGTCCGGAAATGCATACCGTTGGACGCCTTAAACAGAACCGCATCGCCTGCCTTAAGAATATCCGGAAGCGAATCCTTCACCGCTTGGGTATCCGCAAAATGCAGGATTTCGGGAACGGCATCTCCTGCTGCTTCACCGATTTTTTCCGCAAGAGGACCCGCTGTAACAAGAAGAGAAAGTGTTCTGCCTGTTTCTTTTTCCTTTCGGATGAATTCTCCGACACTCTCATGAAGCGCTATCTCATTCTTTCCGAGTTCAAACATATCGCCGAGGACGGCCACACGTCTGCCTTCTCTGGAAAGGAGCACGGAAAGCGCTGCCTTCATGGAATCCGGACTTGCATTATAGGCGTCATCGATAACGGTCATTTCATTGATATGCAGGATTCGCTGTCTGGAACCCGCAAATGTGGAAAGGCTCGCCTCTGCCTTTTCCCGGGAAAGACCCAGAGTAGCAGCTACACCAAGCGCAGCAAGTGCATTCCTCACATTATGCTCTCCCTGCACGGAAAGCGAAACCTCCGACGATACCCCGTCCATGGTCACTGTAAACCGCATGCCGTCACCGGACGCCTGCATATCGGTTCCCCGAATATCCGCATCCTCACGGAAACCATATGTTTTTACCTGAACCGGGAGTTCATCTTTTACGGCATAAAGAAGCGGATCATCCGCATTGAGAAAAATCACACCGGTTTCATCCATCCGGGAAATAATCTTCAGTTTTTCCTTCCGGATGCCCTCCTGCGACCCAAGATATTCCATATGGGACACACCGATATTCGTCACTACGGCAATAGCCGGTTTCGTCATCCGGCTGAGCCGGTCCATTTCCCCTTCCATGCTGATGCCCATCTCGATCACGGCACAGTCGGTCTCCCGATCCAGAATGCCGGAAAGTGTCATGGGAACGCCTACCTGAGAATTCTGGTTTCCTTCGGTATGGAAAACACGGTATCCGCTTTCGAGAACATGCGTGATCATTTCACGCGTTGTGGTTTTTCCGACACTGCCCGTCACACCTACAACCGGCTTTTTATACCGGTTCCGGATCTGCAGGGCGATTTCCTGCACCGCATCTCCCGAATTATTGACATGCAGATAGACCTTCCCGGGAAGCGGCGCTTCCGGAATATCTTCTGTCAGCGTAACGGAAGCTGTTTCCAACACATCGGGGATAAACACGTGAGCATCCACATTTTCTCCGCGATACGGAATAAAGAGATCCGTCGGACGGATTTTCCGGGAATCGTAGCAAAAGCCATCCACATAAAGGGATGCAAGCTCCTCACGGTTTCCTTCCCCGAAAATCGGTTCCGTCTGTAATATTTCAGCTAATTCACTTACTTTCAGTTTGATCATTGTTTTATCCTGTCTTGTTAATTGTTATTTGCAAAATACACCACGGATTTTGCAATTTCATCTGCTTTTTCTTTGCCGAAAAGAAGTTCGATCAGCTTGCATGCAAAATCGAGCGCCGTTCCCACACCGCGGCTTGTAATAATGTTTCCATCCACAACCACACTGTCCGTGGATACTTTTGCTCCGATGAGCCCTCCTTCCAATCCCGGATAACAGGTGGCATGTCTGCCCCGGAGAAGCCCCATATCACCGAAAACCGTGGGAGCCGCACAGATTGCCGCAATATATTTTCCCTGATCATAGAAGTCCTGTACCAGATTTCTGACACCGGCATGTTCCTTCAGATGCGTTGTACCCGGCATACCGCCCGGCAGGATGAGCATATCGCCCTCTCCCTGCTGACCGATCAAAAGATCCGTAACAACCGGAATCCTCCTTGCACCGGTCACCACTTTACCACCGGTAACCGAAACCATGGTCACCTCGGCGCCCGCGCGGCGCAAAAGATCGACAGGCGTCATCGCTTCCACTTCTTCAAAACCGTCCGCCAAAAGGATAAATACTTTACTCATTTTTCCCTCCTCTGCATGCCTATTTTCTTTGTTACATATCATCTAAAACAGAAGTATACCAAGAAGAAGCCCGATCACAAGGCCCGCAAACACACCCAGAAGAATCCAGATTGCTACAGGAACCTTACTCTTTGGTTTTCCGATCACACGTCCTTCCGCTTCTCTCTGTCTGAGAACTCTCTGCAGAAGCTGGATCGTTTCCGGATAATTTCCGGAAACAACGGAAAGGTGATTCTGGAAGTTTTCCATCCTGATGCCCGCTTCACAGGCTGCCGTAACCGCTTCCTCATAGGATACATCCGGAAGCTCCCTCGAGAGTATATCCTCCACCGGGATGAAGGTCATATTCTTCAGAAGCTTATATTCCTCTTCCAGCTCCGATACCCTGTCAAAATACGAAACGCCGCGTTTGTCCTGCACACTGCGGAAGATTCTGGTCAGCTGCTTCATATCCTGAATTGCTTCCATATAGCCGTAAGCAAAGGGATTCGTCATGTGAACGGTATCATATTCCGAGATATCCCTTGCCTTCTGATGCGCATCGATCTGATTCCGGTAGAAATTGATCAGCCGGAACAAAAGGTTGTCAAAGGGACTTCCTTTATCATACTCCCTGCTCTTTCCGGGATAATAAAAGTCCAGCACATAGATTCTGTAGGACATACGAAACCGAAGCATTTTCAGAAGCGCCTGAAAATCGAGCTCGAAAATGCTGTTCTGTGACTGCTTGATAATGGGATTACTGTTCGAAGAGGAACACTCCTCCTGTTTAAAGTACCGAAACCAGTCCGCACCAAGCTGTACGGACAAAGCGTTTTGAATGGAGTTTGCAAGGCAGAGCGTTGTGAGCTCGCGCGCACGGTCCGCTATCTGCTTTTCTGTTTGCATGTCGCACCTCGTATTTGTTGTACACCGATAGATCATTCTGTTACTGAAACTGCATGCGGATATACACATCAAATTACATTATCGTTCACATTTTATCTGACGTCAAGGATAAAATTTGTTATACTGTGAACTGACAGGCCTATGTATTCGTAATGGAAGTATGGCGTATTACCCGGAAAAAATCGGGAGAAAGGATATGATCCAATCGTTAATCGAAAAATGGATTACACAGAATAGTATGGAGATTGAAAAGAAATTTTTGGTGAAAGAACTGCCGGATCTGTCAAAGTATCCGAAAAAAGAAATATCCCAGGCATATATTTCCGTAAAGCCGGTGATCCGGGTCAGGCGCTCCGACGAGAAAAGGATCCTGACGATCAAGTCCGGCGGATTGATGCAGCGGGAGGAATTCGAACTCTTTCTTTCCGAAGAAGAATATGAGAATCTTCTCGAAAAAGCCGAGGGACTTGTGATTGAAAAGACCCGGTATCTGATTCCCGAAAAGGATGGTCTCACCATTGAGCTGGATGTATTCCACGGCGTATTGGACGGTCTTATCATGGCCGAGGTGGAATTCCCCTCTCCCGAAGCAGCAGGCAGCTACATTCCCGCAGATTTTTTCGGCCGCGAAGTAACCGATGATCCGGCCTATCAGAATTCCTCTATGACAAAAATGAATCCGGCCGAAATAGCCGGACTCATTGCAAAAAGTCTTTCATAATTCAGAAACATCAATCCTCTCCTGCCGGTCTGGTGTACTCCTTCACCGAACGGAAGATATAAACACAGGTAAGGATGATTCCCGCGA
>CACYDN010000244.1 GCA_902773185.1 uncultured Lachnospiraceae bacterium
AGCCGCTTGAGAGATAGTGGTGGCAACAAAAATGGATGAAAAAGTAAAAATTGTTGCCGGGAAGCTTGAAAAAAGTAAATTGAGAGAAAAGAGGGTAATAGATACCTTAAACGCCTTACAGGCATAACATAGATCGCATATGGCATATTCGGGATGCTACGCATCCCGACACCCCCAGCCCGTTTTACAAGGAACTATCCATAAATGATTTATCAAAAACTCCCTTCCATCAAGGGCAAGCATCTACTTGCTTCTTCGGAAGGGAGTTTTGATTTCCTCTTTGTGGAGAAATGGACATCACATTATCGTCTGCTTTTGAAAGATCACGAATATATTTGAGATTAATGTGGTACAAATCCCCGCATATTTACTTCTTCTTCATCGGTTCCTTTTTAACCTTCGTCCCTTTCCCTGTTTTACTACCGGTCGTAGCATTTTTACCGGTTTTGGCGGACTTGCCTGTTGTCTTGACGCCCTTCTTGGGTGCAGGTGCATTGACGATTTTTCCCGGCTTCGGATCGTTGACGGCCTTGCCCGGCTGCGCATTCCGGCGCGGTGCATTGCCAGCTCCGCCCACCTGCGGATTCTGTCCGGGTACATTACCGGCCTGTGCATAGCCTGTCCCGCCCGCCTGCGGGTTCGGTCCGGGTACATTACCGGCCTGTGCATTCGGCTGCGCCACCTGGGCCCCTCTGCCCGCCTGCGCATTCTGCAGATTCTGCTGCTGGAGCAGTCTCTGTGCCCGCAGCTGCTCCGCCGCTGCTCTCCTTGCTAATCTTTCCTGATTCCGTATCTCCTTCAGTGCAGCATATTCGGGACTCCTGTGCCACTCGGAACGAGCCGCCAGAGTATTGTATTTCTGCTCGATGGTGCCGTTATTCACGGCATCCTCCATCTCCGCCTCGGTTGTCTGCTGAATCGCGTTCTTAAACCTGTTGCTTACCTTTAAAGTATTCGCCAATGCCTTCACCGATTCAGCACTGAGCGGTTCCTTGGCATCGTTCTTTTTCTTTGCCGCATAGAGTACTGCGGAAGCTTCCACCTTGTTTTTACCGAGAGCAAGCTCCTTTCTTGCGTTCTGCAGAAGATCATGCAGCTTCATATCTGCCGGCCTTTTGCCCGGTTCAAAATTATCCTGTGTCAGTTTTTCCAGGACGGATTCTACCATCGTTACACGAAGATATTCAACATGAGAACGGGAATGGCTTCCCACATTCTGTTCCTTTTTATATTTAATATACCGCTCCGCCTGTGTCATGGTCCGCTGCCGAAGCTCATGATACCGAAGACGCTGATCCGGATCATTCATATCTGTTCGTTCCGCAAGCTCTGCAAATTCCTTCATCATGGATTTAAGCGTCCGGAACGCGCCGGAGGAACGCATCATGGATGGATCCACACTGTCCAGCCTGTCATACAGATCACGCACCGTTCCCTTCATTCTGGCCTTTTCCGCCGATGTGAGAGATGTTTTCATTCTTTCATCCAGACCTGCCACAGCAACATCCTCTATGGTAAGCCGAAGCTTCTGATCGTTTATTTTTCCTGCATAATTGGAAAGGGCATTCTTAACATTTTTCAGCGCCGCAAGCCTTTTTGTGGGATTCACCAACATATTCGGAGCTGTTGTCTCAAAATCAAGAACGGACTTTGCCTCACGTCTCGCATTTTTCGCCGCATCGGAAAGATCTGCCGGATCCTTATCCAGAACCTTCTTTACATGCCATAATGCCTGAATATCGTCAACCGGGAATCCTTTTTTTAAGATACTCGCGGAAAAAGCCGCAAATTCTCTTCCCGCTTCAGGAACATTTTCATTCGCAGCATTACGCTCCATCGCCTCTGTCAAAGCCGCTACGTTAATATCTCCGACAGCCTTTTCCCGAGCAATAAAATCCGAAAGATTTGTAAAGACCCTAACGCCGATTTCCGTCTCCGAAACATCGGAAACGCCCAGTTTTTTCTTATTCAGGCGGTTCAGAACGGCCAGCATTCCCGTTTCAATGTTCTCCCGGCACTTATCCTTCATTGCTGTGGGAACACCGTAGAACGCCTCGGCCATACTTCCGGCAATGCAGGCATTGGTATCGGTATCGCCTCTGAGGGAAACGGTATTCCGGATCACATCCTCGTA
>CACYDN010000245.1 GCA_902773185.1 uncultured Lachnospiraceae bacterium
ATAGCTTTACCAGTCCATCTGGTCCATCAGTTCAAAAGCCCTGCCTTCCGGTTCCCGGTGAAGGAAAACATCTTCCCCCGTAAACGGATGCGTAAAGGTCAGGCGCGTGGAATAAAGTCCACCTTTTCTCACCCGAACGCCTGCCGCCTCAGCAAACTTCCGGATTTCCAGTGCCTGTCCGGGATCGGCCAGAAAGAGCACCAGTGAAAGGCCTCCTTCATCGGTATCCAGTTCATCCAGCACTTCATAATCGATCACAACCTCGCTGCCATCCGGTCCGGTACCGGTGAGCTGCCCTTCCATTGCGGGCATGAAGCCGGAAACCACAGCCTGATAGTGATTGTCTACCTGGCCATCCTTCACCAGCTGTTTCAGCTTTTCCGTTGCTTCCGGCGTATTTGTGGAAAGGCTGATGCCTTCCTCATCACATTCCGCCCGAAACCAGGTGTCTTCCCAGATGAGTTTACTCTCGGACCTCACAAAGCTGCCACTCTTTTTATTCTTTCCTAATTTCATGCTTTAATCCTTATGTATATCTTTTGTATTTTCCGGAGATAAGAAGACCGTCTCATTTATCAGTCTTTTTCACTCAGCCGCTCTTCCAGGCGCTTCACAACCGTCTCCAACGCCTTGATACGGGCATAATGCTTATCGTTCGACTCCAGGATCACCCAGGGAGCAAACGTCGTAGAGGTTTTCTGCAGCATTTCGTTGACAGCCACCTCATACTGATCCCACTTTTCGCGGTTCCGCCAGTCCTCATCCGTAATCTTCCACTGCTTCTCCGGCGTATTCTGACGCTCCGTGAACCGGGCCAGCTGCGTATCCTTGTCAATCTGTACCCAGAATTTGATCAGGACAGCGCCCCAGTCAATGAGTTCCTTTTCAAATTCATTGATCTCATTGTAGGCCCTCTGCCAGTCATTTTCCGTACAGAAGCCCTCCAACCGCTCCACCATGACCCGGCCATACCAGGTTCGGTCAAAAATGGCAATATGCCCCGTCTTCGGCAGACGGTTCCAGAAACGCCACAGGAAGTGACGCGCTTTTTCATGCGGCTCGGGACTCGCAATGGGATGCACCTCATAGCCTCTGGGATCCAGCGCCGCCGCGATCCGCTTAATGTTACCGCCCTTACCGGCCGCATCCCAGCCTTCATAGGCAATGATCACGGGAATCTTCTTCTCATAGAGCCGGTTATGCAGCTCAGCCAGACGCTTCTGCAGCTTATCCAGTTTTTCCCGGTAATCCTCATCGGTGATGGTCTTATCAAGCGGAATATCCGCAAGAAGCGGCATCTTTTCGAGCGGGAAAACGTTCTGCAGAAGGGTTGCCTCCCGGCCGGCGTTCTTCAGTGCCGTATCAATGCTGCGGTTCAGGATTTCCGTCATCTGAAGCTCCGCCCACTTCTTGCTCTTGGAATCAATAAAATACCATGGCGCGGAAAACTGGTTGGTCATCTCCAGATAATCATCGTAAACGTCCAGACACTTCTCATAATGCTTATTCTGCCAGATGTCCTTTTCCCCTACACGCCAGGATGTGCTCTTGCTGGAAAGCAGCTCCTCGATCCGCCTTTTCTGCTCCTTTTCTTCGATATGGAAGAAAAATTTCACAACAAGGTAGCCGCTGTCCGAAAGCTGCCTCTCAAAGCGCTTGATCGTCACCAGCTGCTCGCGATAGGCCTTCTTTTCCATACGGCCCATCATATAATCTTCCGTCACGGCATCCATCCAGCTGCCATCATAGAAGGCAAACTTCCCTGCCTCCGGAATCTTTGTCATGTAGCGGTAAAGGAACGGCCGCCTAAGCTCCTCATCCGTCGGATCCTTCACGGTCTGTACCTTGAAGAACCGGGGATCCATGTTCTTGATGATCCTGCCAAGTACGCTTCCCTTTCCGGCGGCCCCCCAGCCATCCATAACGACAAGCACCGGCAGCTTCTTTTCCTTGATGAGGATCTGTTTCTTCGCCAGTTCCTCGCGGGCGGCAATGAGGCGTTCCTCCATCTCGGCCGCATCCGGCTTTCTTTCCTTCGTCCAGTCTTTCAGCATACTTCTTCCCCCCTCTATGTTCTGTTTTCCCCAACCGGATCTTCCTTGTTCAGCTTCTGCCGAACAGACCAGGAACCGATTTTACTGTGCTTTCAGCAGCTTCTCCACACTTACGAGCCTTACACATACCGTAAAGAGCTCTGCCGCGGTGCGAAGATCCTCCAGTGTCGGATAGGTCGGTGCGATCCGGATATTGCTGTCCTTCGGATCCTTTCCGTAGGGCCAGGTTGCTCCGGCACCGGTCATCACAACGCCTGCCTTCTTTGCCTTATGTACGATTGCCTTTGCGCAACCCTCCATGGAATCAAAGCTGATGAAGTAGCCTCCCTTCGGCTTTGTCCATTCCCCTGCACCGGTACCGGCCAGGTTCTTTTCCAGAATTTCCAGAACTGCCTCAAACTTCGGCCGGATGATCTCCGCATGCTTCTTCATATGCTCCGTCATACCGTGGATATCGCCGAAGAAACGGACATGCCTGAGCTGGTTCACCTTATCATGGCCGATGGTCTGGTTCTTCATCTGGCTCATGATATCCTCCAGGTTATTCGGTGATGTGGCAAGGGCCGCAATACCGCTTCCGGGGAAGGTGATCTTTGAAGTCGATGCGAACTTATAGACAAGATCCGGGTTGCCGGCACGCTTGCACTCCGCCAGAATCTCGATCAGATAATCCTGCTTGTCCTCGTAAAGATGGTGGATACCGTACGCATTATCCCAGAAAATACGGAAATCCTGCGCGGCGGGTCTCAGACGTGCAAACCTTCTGACCGTCTCATCGGAATAGGAATAGCCCTGGGGATTGGAATACTTGGGCGTACACCAGATACCTTTAATAGCCTCATCCTCAGCCACCAGCTTCTCGACCATATCCATGTCCGGTCCCTCCGGTGTCATGGGAACCGGGATCATCTCAATGCCAAAGTACTCTGTAATGCTGAAATGACGGTCATAGCCGGGAACCGGGCAGAGGAACTTCACCTTATCCAGCTTGCACCAGGGTGTGTTTCCCAGAATTCCGTGGGTCATGGCCCGCGCGATGTTATCATACATAACGTTCAGAGAAGAATTGCCGTAGATAATGATATTATCCGGATTATTCTCCATCATGTCACCGATCAGGACCTTTGCCTCATGGATACCGGTCAGCACACCGTAATTCCGGCAGTCGGTTCCATCCTCACAGGAAAGATCCGCCTGGGAATTCAGCGCATCCATCATACCCATGGAAATGTCCAGCTGTTCCCGGCACGGCTTGCCGCGGCTCATGTCCAGGTGCAGATCCATGCTCTGGAATCGCTCATACTCCTTTTTTAACTCCTTGTGAAGAGCCTCCAACTCTTCCCTGCTCATTTCAGCATATGCTTTCATCTCAAGTCTCCTTAATTTTTTATGGCAATTCCCGATGTCCATTTTGCAATTTTAATCAGGTTGCCTGATTTACTAAATAATCTTCCGTTGGCTATCTTATCACGTTTTTATTTTTTTTTCAACTGTCGGCACCGCAGTATTTCTGTCATGAACCGGTCCCCGCAGGATTTACTCCGGCAGGAAGGTCTCGTAGAAATTCTGGAACATCTTTGCGCACTGTTTCCGCGGAGTCTTGTTTTTGGGATACAGCCAGTAAACCTTTTGCCCGCCGCTTTCTTCCTCACTTCCGTTGATGATCCCCTGCTTCGTAGCCCAGAGCATGGCATCCTTCGCATAAGACTTTACTTTATTTCCATCCATAAAACGGCTAAAATCCTCTGCTTTCTCCAACGAATATCCCTTATACGCGGCATAGCGATACAGCATTACAGCCATTTCCTGCCGGGTAATCGGATCCTTTGGCCGAAAGGTTGTCATCGTTTCTCCGGCTTTCGGCGCATCGCCCGTAACAATTCCCGTCTCATTGGCCCAAAGCACCGGTTTATAATACCATGCTTTTTTCTTCTGAACATCCGTAAAAGGACTCTCCGATATCGTGGGTTCCGGACACCCTTCCAGCTCCCAAAGGATTTTTACCAGCTCCATACGCTTCACATCATCATTCGGGCGGAAGGTTGTATAGCCGTCACCATCCGTATCCGCATCACCGGTCATAATACCCTTTTCCGAAACAAATTTCACCGCATTATAAATCCAGCTGGCCGGATTGACCTTCACATCCGTAAACAGCCAGGGTTGAGACGGTTCGCCCCCCTCCGGATCATCGGTAAAGGCCTTGATCCGGGCATTGCCCATGTTCTGAAGCGCCGGCGTTTCATTAAAATCAAACCAGGTATTTCCGCTCTTCAAAAGACTCTGCCCATTCTCAATGGCTGCCGTAAACCGGATGGTATCGGTCGATGAATAATTTGCATCTCCGCTCCGCTCCACACCGATCTTGGCTTCATTTTCGGAGCTCAGACGTACAACGACAGAGAACAGGGTTCCCTCCTCGAGCGGTACCGGGGATGCCAGTTCGATCTGGTAATAACCAAGCATATCAAAGCTTCCGGACACGGATGATGCCACCATCTTTGTTCCACTCTCCGGGTTCTCCGGATCGGTCAGGTCCGTATAAATATCTATGACATAATCCGTATCCTCTTCCTCATTTTCCACCGCAACCGCCATAAGGTTTTCTTCCTGCTTTGCGGTAAACACATTGGCTACGGTAACGTCATTCTTATCCTGCAGATAAAGCTGGGAGGAAGCAAAGGAACCGTCATACTGATAATTATGGTCATGCCACCGGTCCGTCCCCGGCACAGTATACTCTGCCGCGTATACCGATGCATGTACAATGCCATTGGATGTTTTGGAATAATGGAAACTCTGATCCCCGTAGGAAATCCAGAAATATCCCTGGTAACTTGCCCCGTTCGTCCCCCAGCTGTTTCTGGCCAGCCAGGCACCGTCTATGACATTTCCCTCCGCATCCAGCACATCGCTACGGAAATTATATCCGGAAAAATAATCATCCCAGCCGATGATCGTAATACCGTGATTCGTACCGTATTCGCATGTGTTACAGTAGTAAGAATTATATGTTGATGCGTATAATGCGCTGCTGGAATAGTAAGCGCCGGCCACCGCACCGTTTTCCATAATGGCCTTCTTCACCTCATCACGCTCATCCACCACATCTATCTTCTTCGCTGTAATGATATGCGCCGAGTTGTTCAGAATCTTCTCATCGGGAATCCCCTCTGTAAGACTTGCGGCCGCAGATGAATACGGAATATCCGTTTCTTCACAGGGACCGTGCCACTGAAAGAAATTCTGCAGTGCCCACCAGCTGTTTCCGCCAAGGGTCAGATAATTTTCCCCCGCGGTTGATATGATCTCATTCTTATCGCCATCCAGTCCGCCCAGCGGATCGGAAATCGGATTAAAAACACTGTAAGCAGTCGATAATTCGCTGAAATCCACAGATTGATCCACATATCCGTGTGTCAGAAGATAAAGCTCCGCCGTCGCATTGGCAGAAAAAGTCCAGCAGCAGCTATAGGCTCCCTGATTACGAATGGTTGGGTAGTACTGCGTGAGCGTCGACAGGTCCGTTCCCCTGATTCCGGCCGGATAAATATCGGGATAAAGCGATGTTCCTTCGACTGCACTGTCCACGGGATTCGAATCTGCGGAGATGACCGTTTCCCTGCCCGTTACCGCTGCCTGATCTGTATTTTTTTTCGGATCGGAAGCGTTTCGAGCCGCATCTGAAGAATCATCCTCTTCTGATGAATCATCCTCTTCCGCCGGAATAAGCAAATCCTCTTCATCCACCGGCACGACGACCGGCTCCTCAACCGGAACCACTACGATTTCATCCTGCGGAAGCTCGTCGTCCTTTGCCGCGTAACTTTCCTCATCGGAAATGCTCTGCAGATCGGAGCTCGTTTCTTCTCCGACAGAAGCATCATTAGCCACGTTCCCAGCCGCACCGGCCGGCAGAGCCGAACCGACAATCAAAAACACTGCAAGTGCACTGCTCAGGATTCTTTTTTTCAGTGTTTTGTGTTTACTCATCCATGCACCTCATAGAAAATAACAAATAACAAACAAAAGAAGGTGTCTCCGTTTCGCACCTTGCGCAAAGTACGCGCGGATTTATTTATTTGCTTCGGAATGCGGCAGCAGTCATCTGTTTCTTACCGCCGTAATTTTTGTCCGGCGCTGCACTTCCCTTCGGTACAAGCACAATCTGGATCCCCTCCAGGCGGTAAGCAAAGCCCGCCGTACCTGCGGATTCCCCATTCTTTGCCCAGCCCATCCAACCGAAATGTTGGGCATGTACACGGTAGTACACATCGTAGGCTTCAGCCATATCGCCGGTCAGTTTGATTTCAATCGATTCGAGCCGCTTCCGTTCTCCGCTGGTTCCGGCCATGGCACCATTACTCTTCCATGCCTGCCAGCCGTAGGTCTGCACGTGGGTTCTGTAGGTAATGCCGCCGGGTCTGTCATTTCCGCTGAGTTTTATGCGGATTCCTTCCAGCCGTTTGGCCTCTCCCTCGGTGCCGCTCATGGTGCCGCCCGTTTTCCAGTCCTGCCAGCCGTAGGTCTGCACATGCGTCTGGTAAGACACACTCGGTAAGCCGTTTTTATCCTGATAAGCGGCGCTCATCCGGGATGTGATGCCATCCAGATCATTCCCCGGCCGCATCCATTTGGGCAGTACAAGAATCTGAAGAGCCTCCATCCGATATGCATAGCCCGCACTGCCGGAGGGATTGCCGTTCTTCGCCCAGCCCATCCAGCCGAAGTGTTGCACATGCACCCGGTAATATACGTCATAGTAAGAAGCATCGTCTCCTGTGAGCTTGATTTCAAGCGCCTCCAGCCGTTTTGCCTCGCCGCTGGTGCCGCTCATGGCGCCGTCCTTCACCCAATTCAGCCAGCCGTAGGTCTGACAATGGGTGGTATAAGTAAGTCCAAGCTTATCATTTCCGTACACTGCAAGCTCGATTGCTTCCAGTCTCTTTGCCTTGCCGGTTGTACCGTACAGGTTTCCCTGATTATTCTGCCAGCCGTAGGTCTGCACATGCGCTCTTCCCGCCACACCCGCAGCCGGTATAACCGTAAATGTGGTCGATGCGGATTTCCCCGAACCGTCAGCCGCCTCAGCCGTGATGGTCACAGGCGTGGCATGCTTCACATCCTTCGCCACGATTCTTCCGCCGGAAGAAACGGAAAGCACCGATGGATTGCTGCTCTTCCAAAGAATACGCCTGTCATTGGCATTTGCCGGATAAGCCACTGCATCCAGAGAAACGTTTTCCCCGGAAAGAAGTGTACTTCGCTGCACAGCTGACATGCTGACTCTTGTCACCTTCTGGTCCGGATTCGGATTTCCCGCCCCCTCCGTTAGCGCTTTAATGCGGAAGTTTCCGCAGTCCCCGTAGGAGGGATTCATTTCCGCAAGTGCAGTCAGATCATACCATGCACCGTTTCCCATCCGGAAAGAATTCTGTCCGCTTTTCAGTTCGGCCGTGTATTCCCGGATTCCCCCGTTCGAAAAGCTTGTAGCGCTGGAGCATTCGATCATGAACCCGGGCGCCCCATCCGGTGCATCGGAAAGCGTCACAACGACCGCAAATCTTTCTCCGTAATCAAGCTGAACGGGAGACGCAAGTTCGACCGTATAGGCGCCCACACCGGAAAACCGGCCGGAAACCGTAGCATCCGCCTGAAGCTCTCCCGTCGTGGGATCTGTTCCTGTCGGATTCCTGTAGATTTCCACCTTATACGCTGTATTAACTGTTCCCACCTCGCAGGAAACCGCTGTCAGGTTTTCCCGGGAATCATTGCTGTTTACCTGTTTTCCGTTCACCGTGTAGAACGCTGCGGCCGAAACCGTTTCCGTCGATGTCCGAAGACGGGTGGAAACCACACAACCATCATACTGGTAATTGTAATCCCAGTCTTTATCGTAATCATAGGTTGCAACGTAAGCCGTATTGTTCGAATATCCGTCTGCAACCTGCGTATAAAGAAGCGATGGATCATAATAAGAAATCCAGAAATACCCGTCCCTGCTGAGTCCCTGGTCCCCCCAGCTGTTCCTTACCAGCCATGCCCCGTTTGCCGCATTGCCGCTTGCATCCTTCGGCGTCTCCTTAAAATAGGATGCCGGAAAATTGTCGTTCCATCCCACGATCACCATGGTATGGTTGGTCACATAATAGCCTGTGCTGCAGTAGGACGCATGGTCATCGTCATAGAACGAATAATAGGAATAATACCCCGCCACAGCAGTGGTGTTTTCTTCCATGATAAGTTTCTTCAGATACTCTCTGTCATCTGCGATATTCACCCGCTGAAAAGAGGTGATGTGTGCTGCCGGATTCCGAAGCGTCGTTGCCGGAATGCCGTAAGCCGCATAGCTGAGTTTATTCGAAGCCGGAACATCCATTTCATAAACCGGTCCGAGTCCCTGGTAAAAAAGCTCCATGGCAAGACCGCCATTGCCGCCCGCCTGCATATAATAGCCGGAGGGCGTGTTTTTCAGGATATTTCCGCCGTCCAGATTGCCCAGCGGGTCATCTACGGAATAGTTCAGAGAATAAGCCAACGCCGTTTCACTGAAATCAATCGATTTCGAGGCCTGGTTATTCTTCACGCCATAGATTTCCGCGGAAGCAACCGTGGCATAGGCCCAGCAGATGCCGTCGCTCCCCTGGTCCTTCACCTCGGGAAAGCTGTTTGTGATCGGCGATATATTCGTATTTGAAACCCCGGAAGGATAGACAGCCGGAAGCGTTCCCGACGCGTAAATCGCTTCATCCTGCGACTCCGGAAGATAGACGGAAGCGGAATCACCCCAAACCGTCGCCGCATCCAGATCATCCGCAAAAATGATAGCATCCGTATCCGTTGCCAGCGTAACCGCGGGCGATTCGCAGGGAAGGATATCCGGCAGATCTGCATCGGTGGGGCTTGCTTCATCCGCCCACACCGCTCCGGGCATGCCAAGAAGCACCGCTGCTACAAGACATAGCGCCGTGCTTCTTTTTCCTCTTTTTTTGAGATTCGTTTTTCTTCGCAAGGTTTATCCCCCGGTCCTATTTTTCAATAAATCCCATGATCATCTTCGCGCACTGTGCTCTGGTCGCTGTTTCCTTTGCACCAAGCCGCATGGATACAACGACGCCGTTTTCTTTCACTTCAATGCCGCCGATCACGCCCATACCGACTGCCCACGAAAGAGCCTCTCTGTTTTCCTTATTGAGCTTTGCCGAATCCGAAAAACCATCCAGTGAAGCAGAAACGTTTTCATATCCCTGTCCCCGGCTGTACTTTGTCTCATAACGCTTCAGCATGATTGCAATCTGCACACGGGTAATGTTTGCATCGGGACTAAACTCCGTTGCTGAAGTTCCCTTCACAATTCCATTGTTGTAGGCCCAGATAACAGCATCTGTGAAATACTTGTTTGCTTTCACATCCGTAAATGGATGTGTCAGGCCTGCCACGGAAGGAGATCCTGCCATACGATAAAGAATTACAGCAAAATCCTTACGACTAATGGAATCATCCGGCCGGAACGTTCTGGGGATACTGTATTCATTGGACTTATTCTTATCGCCCATGATGATTTCATTTTCATTGCAATAAACAACCCCGGCATATTTCCAGTTATCCACACTCGGTACAACATCCGAAAACGGCCATACTCTGCCGGACGTGCCCTTTGTCAGTTTGATACTTCCGGAAGGAAGTGTATTGAATTCATATTGTACATCGGTCAGAGTACCCTTTACTCTCACACTCAGCTTCGGATTCACGAAAGTTGCCGGAAGCGAAATACTGCCTACCGTAGCTGTCTTCTTTGGCGAGGTGATCGTCGTAAGAGATGTACAACCGGAAAACAGATTCAGTTCGGAAGCGCTTGTGAGATGGCTGAGATCAAAGTTTTTCATATTGACGGTTTTGAGGGATGAACAGGAGCCAAACATCTCATTTGCCTTTTTCAGGCTGGATGTTTTCCATTCGGAAAGACTCTTTGTCTCAACACCCGTATCCTTAAACATGGCGGTCATATCCTCAACCTTTGCCACATTCCAGCCTGAAATATCCTCAAACGCAACAGGACATCCGGTAAACATGCCGGACATGTCTTTGACATTTTCCGTATTCCAGGAGCTGATATGGATGCCGGATCGGAGCCTGTTACACCTGGAAAACATATTCTTCATGCTGGTAACATTTTTGGTATTCCAGGTGCTAAGATCCATCGTTTCAAGCAGCGTGCAGTTCTGGAACATGCCCTCCATGGAAGTAACCTTTGAAGTATCAAATCCTGTAAGGTTAAGGCTCGTTGCCCGGTAGCAGTTGTTAAACATATTGGACATGTTGGTTACTTTAGCGGTATTGAATCCGGATACCGGGAAAGAAAGAAGTGCCCCGCAGCCGCTGAACATACTGCTCATATCGGTAACACTCTCTGTTTTAAAATTATTCCCTACCGTAATGGTTTCCAGCGCCGAGCAGTTTAAAAACATCGAATTCATATTGGTTACGGAAGATGTATCAATCCCGGAAATATCCAGAGATGTGATTGATGTACTACCTTTAAAAAGGCCCGTACAGTCTGCCGGGAAAATGACGCCCGCTTCGAAGCTGACCGTTCTCGGTTTATTCTTGATCTTATTGCTTCCGATTACGGAACTCGCCGCAAAAAAGCCAGCCCCGCCACCGGTCGGACTGAGCGCAACCTTATATGTTGTGCCACCAATCTGGGCAGTGGCCGGAACCGTTACCTCCGTAGCCGGCGTTTTCAGCCATCTTAAATAAACAATATGATTCACATCGTCCTGACTGTCGATTCTGTAGGAATTAAGCCATTCCGAATCCCCCTCAACAGCCTCATATACCGGCTCGGCATCCTCGATCCCGTAATCCTCGTCAGATTCAGCTTCACTGTCTGCCGGAGCATCCTCTTCCGGTGTTGCTTCGTATATAGCTTCCTCTTCCTCCCGGACAATGATTTCCTCTGCAGCTGCGTCGTCTTCTGCTTCCGCGATGTCCTCTTCTGCAGTACCATCCGCTTCCGGCGCTGCTTCGTCTTCGGAGATTTCCTCCGGCGCCATTTCATCAGCACCCGTTTCGCTTACATCCTCTGCAACTACGGATTCGTCTGAAACCTCATCCGCATTGACAGGAATACCGGCCACCCCCGTAACAGCAAGCGAGGCCGCCATCATGATCGCCGCCATTTTTTTCCTCAAATACCCTTTTCTCATACCGCTCCTTCTTTCTTTTTAATTATTGTTCCATAAAACATTCCGTAACAATGCGTTTGCCTGAATACAGACAATACTCCAAAAGCGATGTGCCGGCCGTTGTCCATGCGGAAAGAAATGCATATCAGCACATACCACCGCAATATTATCATACCGCAAACCTCTCTCACTACGCAAGAATCTCCTGCATTTTTCCAAGGCATTTCTTGTTTTTTTTCGATTATCTGATATATAATATAAGATAGAAATCGGTGCAGCAAATCCCGAATGTCCTGAATCAATACTGCCAGGAATGGATTTGCCTTACACATACTCTTTTTTCAATCAAGTTCGTTTACATGACAGACACATTATTCGGAGGGGGAATCTGCTCATGAAAACAGTACTACTGGTCTCCGGTGACGAGAAGGCCCGGGACTATCTCATTCACATTTTCGGTGAAGCATATACCATTTTGGAGACATCCACAGCCGAGGATGCCATAGCAAAACTCGAAGAACTCTCGGATGATATTCTTTCCGTCATCATATACAAACCATCCAAAATGAAAAAGGTGCAGGACCTTTTGGATTTTATGAATCAGTCCAACACCTTTATTTTCGCGATTCCTG